>CAMFLN010000435.1 GCA_945957305.1 uncultured Planctomycetaceae bacterium
CGGGACGCGATACCGCCGAATTGGAGACCAAGCGGCAGAAGATCAAGACGCAGCAACAAATCATCGATGAGTTGAATCGCGATTTGCACAAACTGCAGCTCGAGCGGCAGGGGCTGAACGCACCCTTGCCCTTGCGCCCCTCTGACAAACCTGACCCGAGCCACGGCGGTAAACTGCACAACCGGGCTCACAATCCGCTCCTCGCGAAGGCCTCCGCGAATCAAGAGCTAAAACTCGCCATGGCCAATCTGCGCGTTCAGCAATGCGAACTGGAATTGCAAAATGCTTACACGGACGTCGCGCGGCATCAGCGCGCGAAGGATCAGCTGGCGCAAGATCAAGATTATTTGAACCTGCGGCAGCGACTTGCTGAACTCACAGAAAACGTCGCCGACGCGCGCGTGCGCACCAATACCAGCTCCAGTGAAGCGATCGCTTTGATGGAAAGGCGGCGGGCAGAATTACGAACACAAGTGGAAGAACGTCGGCTGGCGGTGCTGCGGTCGTGTGCCACACGTAGCGAAGGGGATCACCTCCGTACTTTGACAGCGGAATTCGATGCAGCAAAGACAGCACGCGAGAGTCTCGCGGAAACCAAGAATGAAGAAGCTGTTTCGCCGCATGGGTGAACAGTAACACGCGGGGCCAGGATTTGCTTGTATCTTTTCGCCGGCAGATCGACTCGCCTCTGCGCTCGCAAAGCTCGTGGCACAAAAGTCTGGGAGTCGCTTTCATTGTGCATCTCAACAAGCGGTCGCGAAGGGCACTTTCGTCTATGTGCGAGTGCTCTGTCGAAAACGACACCCCTGAACAAATTCGCCGCTTTGCCGCAGAGATCTCACCCCACCGCACAGGGCCGCCAGAATAGCTAGCACACTTGGGTAGAGACCGAGGGATAGCTCGGCGGCACGACCGTCAGCACATGGTAAACACGGCGCTCGAGAACTCCCTTGGCGGTGAGTGCCCCGATCAGTTTCACCGAATCGGCCAGAGTCATGTTCAGCCCCTGGCCAAGTTCTGCAGCCGTCGGCGCACGATCCCGCAGCCGATGAAACTGCAACACAAATTGATAGGCTTGCCACTGCCGTTTCGTGAATGCAACGTGGCGCGATTCCGCGACCATGACGCTTTCCATTGCTCAACGTGTCGTGCCCGATGACCGCGGACAAATGCGGGGTTCCACAGCCCAACGGCGGCTGCTTCGGTACGCGTACGCACACAGCAGACGATACTGTACAGGCGACCACTATTCGCGTCAAGTGGCCTGCGCAGGGAATAAACCACGCGGGCTAAGTTCCCTGCCACCCTGCAGTTCGGGAGCGGGAAATCTCCTTTTCTTCGCGCCGTTTCCGGAGCTCGTCACATTCGCCTTTGGCTTCAGTGCTTCGCGCCTAAAGGGCTGGCGAACCGGACGCCGTAACCGTCGGGATCTGCGACCGTGAAGTCGCGCAGGCCGTAGTAGCGATCGCCGATTTTCGCCACGACGCGGGCTTTGACCTCTGCGCTGAGTTTCCAATAGCGATCCACGTCCGGCACCATCACTCGCATGTTCGCAGCCGGGATTTTGGCCGGGGGGGGCAGGTTCGAACGTTGATCAAGAAACAACAGATGCCCTTGCCAAGAAAGTTCGGCGAAGCCGCCTTGCTTGCGCACGAGCTCGAAGCCCCACTGCTGGTAAAACGCGATCGACTTCTCGAGATCGCGCACAAAAATCTCGGTCACCAGCTGCTGGTTGGGATCGATGTAGGGTTGTTTCGCCGTTTGGTCAGCGCCGAGCTTCTGGGGCATTTTCACGTTCAACTCCTCGACGAGAAAGGCATAACCATCGGCGGCCTCTTCGATCAGTTTAGCCGTCGGTGTTCCGGCGCCGTGGCCGGCGCTGGTTTCGATGCGAATCAGAATCGGTTCTGGCCCGGCCTGCGCCGCTTGCAACGTCGCGGCGAATTTAAAGCTGTGTCCTGGCACCACGCGGTCGTCATGGTCGGCCGTGGTGATGAGCGTGGCCGGATACTTCGTGCCCGGCTTGATGTTATGCAGCGGAGAATAGGCGGCCAGCGTGGGAAAGTCCTCGGCGTTATCGGCGGAACCGTATTCACTGACCCAGGCCCAGCCGATCGTGAAGCGATGGAAACGGAGCATGTCCATCACGCCGACGCCGGGCAGCGCCGCGCCGAACAAGTCCGGCCGTTGCGTCACAGCGGCTCCGACGAGTAAGCCGCCATTCGAGCGGCCCGAGATCGCCAACTTCTCGCGCGAGGTGTACTTCTTTTCGATCAGCCACTGGGCAGCAGCAATAAAATCGTCGAACACGTTTTGCTTGTGCGCTTTCATGCCCGCCTCGTGCCAGGCGCGGCCATATTCACCGCCGCCCCGCAGATTGGGCTGGGCGTAGATACCGCCGAGCTCCAACCACACCAGGCGCGCCGGCGAAAACGCCGGGGTGAGCGAAATATCAAAGCCGCCATAGGCGTAGAGATACGTCGGATTCTGGCCATCGAGCGGCAGATCCTTGCGCCGCGTGATGAACATCGGCACCCGCGTGCCGTCTTTGCTTGCGTAGAACACCTGCTCGGTCACATAGCGGGTGCTGTCGAAATCGACCTTCGGTTCACGGAATACTTCGCTTTTGCCGCTCGCTACGTCGTAGCGATAGATCGTGGGGGCCGCCAGGAAGCTGGTAAACGAAAAGAACACGCTGGTGTCCTGCTGCCGCGCTTCTCCCAGCGCCACGGTCCCAATGCCGGTCAGCGGCAACTCTCCCCGCGGCTGGCCTGCCGTGTCGAAGAGTTGAACCTTGCTCTGCGCATCATGCAAATAAAGCGCGACGAAGCGTCCTCCCACCAGCGACACAGATTGCAATACGTCGTCGGCTTCCGGCACGATCGTCTTCCACGAATCGCGCCCGGGCGCCGTCACATCGGCCGATACCAGGCGATGCCGCGGCGCGTCGAGGTCGGTGCGCAAGTAAAACGTGTTCCCCTCGTTGGCCACGAAATCGTATTGCGCGTCAAAACCCGTGATCCAGGGGACCACCTGGGCGTCGGGCTTGCTCAGGTCGAGGTAGAACAGTTGATTCTTGCGTTCCGTTCCGCGCCAGACGCGAATCACGAGCCAATGGCCGTCGTCGGTCACCTGCCCGTCGAAGCCCCATTCCTTCTCATCGGCCCGCTCGTAGATCAGCTTGTCCTCGGCCTGGGGTGTGCCTAGCCGGTGAAAGAAGAGCTTCTGAAAATAATTGACGCCTGTGAGCCGTGATTGCTCGTCAGGTTCGTCATAGCGACTGTAATAGAACCCTTTGCCATCGGCCGCCCACGAGGCACTTGAAAACTTGATCCATTGCAGCCGATCGTCGAGGTCGCGCCCCGATTCTACGTCGCGGACGCGCCACTCCTGCCAGTCCGAACCGGCCGTAGCCAGGCCGTAGGCGAATAAACGGCCGTCGTCACTGATCGCGCTGCCGGAGAGCGCGACGGTGCCGTCGGCGGACAAGGTGTTGGGATCCAGCAAGACGCGCGGTTCGGCGCCGAGCGCGGCCGCGACGTAAATAACGCTTTGATTCTGCAACCCGTCGTTACGAGTGTAGAAATAGCGTCCGCCGCGCTCGGTCGGAATGCCGTAGCGTTCGTAGTTCCACAGCTTTTCAAGCCGTTGACGAATGGGCTCGCGCGCGGGAATGGCTTTCAAAAAGCCAAACGTCAGTTCGTTCTCGGCCGCGATCCAGGCGCGCGTCTCCGGGCTATCGGTGTCCTCCAGCCAACGGAACGGATCGGCGATCTGCCGGCCGTGATAATCATCGGCCTGGTCGCCGCGCCGCGCAGCAGGGTATTTGATCGCAGGAAGCTGCTTCGCGGACGCTTCCGGCGCCGCGGCTTGAGCCAGCGATTCGAACGTAGGCGACACGCCGAGGACCATGCCCAGGGTCAAAGCAATGACCAAGATTCGCCGAGCAACTCTCGCACCGCTAAGCAACGCGTACGGCATAAAAATGTCTCCGCGGAAAGTCGAACTTTTGGGGTGCTGCTGCCTGCACGGCACTCGCGTCTGCGCAGGCACGGTTTATTGCGAATCAAGCAACCGCAGGTTGGGCGCGAGCCGCGAGATCTGCTTGGCCATGAACTGGTTCACCTGGCTGGTTGTCTTCAGGCGCAGGGCCCCTGTCAATATTTCCTGTGCGCCGGCGACGGTCAGGTGCCGCGTCAGGTCCTTGATCATGGGAATAAAGGCCGGGCTCATGCTAAAGCTGCGCAATCCCATGCCGATCAGGAGGACGAACGCGCGCGGCTGGCCTGCCATTTCACCACAGAGTGTGACCGGCTTGCCGGCCCGATTGCACGCGGCGATGACGCTGCTGAGCACCTTTAAGACGGGCGGGCTCAACGGCTG
>CAMFLN010000436.1 GCA_945957305.1 uncultured Planctomycetaceae bacterium
GTCATCGTCCCCCTCGCTGCGATTCCTGAATCGCTGCCCGAATCCGCTCGAAAGGCTCTGATAGGTCAAGCGTCGCGGCCACTTGCGCGATTTTGTCAGAGTCGGAGCTGACAGCGGCGTCCGCAGAGTCCGAGCCCTTGGTTCCCACCACCCAATTTCGTCCCAAGCGGACGCGCGACGCGCCCGCCGGCAGGTTTTGCGCGCTGTCAGGGCGCCGCGCAAAGCGTGCTTCGCTTTGGTTCGCTTCGGTCGCGTCCGTTTCATTCGGCGCGCTCGGTTCGGGAGGCAGCACCAACCACAGCGGCGGCTCCACGTGCGCGGCAGCCGCCAGCGCCGGACAACAATCCGTGAACACGGCGGCAGGACGCAGTTTCGAGGTCTTGATTAACGTCGGCCCGATCTGTTCGCCGTAGATGAACGGCTCGAGCGTCGCCCCGTAAAGGATCTCTTGCGCACGATTCGGGCGCACCGGCACCGTACAATGGAACTCCAGGGGGCGCGCGTGAGCGTTCAACAGCAGGTAGCCCCCGACCAGGCCTTGCGAAGATTGGTCCACGACTGTCAAGAAGCCGAGCGCAAAAGGCTGCTCGCTGGGTGTGTCGGTCGTCATGCGGTGAGCTTGAAGGGATGCAGGCGAGGTGGGAACGCTAGCATGATGAATTGCGCCGCGAGAGCGGTTAGGCCTCTCGTTAGTAGCATCGGGCTTCGCTTCCGGCTGACTTGATGTGCACACGTGTCGCGCCGTGGAAGGGCGGAGGAAAAAATGCCGGGACATTTGAACACCGACTGCAGTGGATCGTTTGGCGCAACTGATTGGCCCGCATAATCGTGCGTCTCGCTACGAGCCCACGCGAAAGCCGACTTCAACGGGGCTGCTCCTGTGCAAAAAGCTCGACTTTTGCTCCCCCGACTGCTTATACTGGCTGACACCGCCCATGGCATTTTGAGGAAGGTTCATTAATGCAAGACCGCCAGCCCACGCCCCCCTTGTTCACTCAAGTCGACATCTCGGCCGGTACCCTTTCGGGTGGGCCTGTGCATCATGGCGCGGAAGGCGAGCAGACTCGCCTGCTCCGCGACCTTGTTGCGGCCCAGGACCGACAAAACGAGTTGCTGGAGGAGCTGGTTTCGCAGGTCACGACGGCCGTCGGACAATTTGGCGCGGCCCAACGTCAGCGCAATCAGGAATTGAGCCAATGGAAGGATGCCAATCCCAGCCTGGCGCGTGATTGCCGAACGGCGGCCGAGGCTTTGTGCCGCGTCCAGACCGAATTCCTCAACATTCTCACGTCCGAGGTGAACGAGAACGCCGAGGCCCTGGCCGATGGCGAATTCATGTTGACCGAATTCGTCGATCGCTTCGGTCCGCGGCTGGCCCATCTGAATGGCGTGCTGCAAGTATTGGCTCAGCTCGGCGCCGCAGGCTCACAGCCATCCGGTCCGTCCGGTTCGTAGTCGGTTCCAGCATTTTTCTTGATTGCCCCGGTTAATGTGGCAACGACTGTCTAGTTCCGCGCTTGCTATGCGGCGGATGTCATTCGCTTTGCATTCACCGCAGATGTATCATTCATGCGCTGCGTGAATGCGTTGCTACTGCTGGTTTCTGCTAAGCGCTGTTTCGTCAGGGAAGTCGCGTGCTCGTCGACCTGCTGAATGTCACAACCGAGGATGGTTTGCGCCTCGACGGCGCTTTGCGCGTGCCGGCGGCCGAGGTAGCGCCTCAGCTGGGTGTGGACGCGGTGCTCTGCCTGCATGGAACGGGGAGCAATTTTTACGCCTCGAACCTGATGGCGAGCCTCACGACGGCGATCGTCGGCGCCGGGGCCGCCGCGCTCGCGGCCAACACGCGCGGGCATGATGGTATCAGTTCGACCAACGCCCCGGTCGGCCGTCGCCTGCAAGGCGCCGCCTATGAACTCGTCGACGCCTGTTGTCACGACGTGGCTGCTTGGCTGGGACTGTTGCGCGAGCGCGGCTATCAGCGTTTGGGCCTGCTCGGGCATAGCCTCGGCGCGGTCAAGTCGATCTACTCGCAAGCGCATCGTCCCGACTCATCGGTTTCATGGATCGTGGCCATTTCGCCCCCGCGGCTCGCCTATACGGGATTTCTCGACGACCCGCGTGCGGAGGAGTTCTTGCGCGATTACGGCCGTGCCCATGACCTGGTGCGTCATGGTCGTGCGCGGGAGCTGATTGAGATTCTGTTCCCGTTACCCTACGCGATTTCGGCCGAGGGATTTCTCGACAAATACGGCCCCGAGGAGCGGTACGACGTGCTGAAATTGCTTCCGCGCGTCACGCAGCCGCTGGTGGTGACCTACGGCTCTGAAGAACTGCCCACGAGCGCCGCTTTTCGCGGCCTGCCCGACGAGATTGCCAAGCTCCCAGACGGCGAGCGCCGACGTTTGATGCTGTTGGCGGGCGCCGATCACTTTTATTCCAACCGGTACGGCGAACTCTGGTCCCACATTGAATTGGGCCTCCGCCGGGTTTTGGCCTGAAGGAGCAAGCACGACACGGCGCGCATGCTCGCACAATCAACGACACGCGCCGAAGTAATTGCCCGCGACATCGCAATTCGATGCAATAAATTAGAAACAGACACGAATGTGCTTTCAGAGCGGAGCTCCCGCTGAATCGCACTTTATTTGGCGATAGTTCTTATGCGCCGGCACCGCGCGTTACTTGCCTTTTGTTTCTTCCTGGGGAGTGGTGTTGTCGCGGTTGCGATCGGAGCTTATTTCACCTTCGGTTCGTTCGAAATTGAGCTCCCCGTATCGCTCACTGGACAAGAGCCCGGAGCACTTGTCAAAGCGACCCGCACAGGAAAATACCCGCGGTTCCTAACGCAAAGTCTTCTGGCTACTGCAGACTTGCCCGAGCCGTTGGACATGCGAAGTGGAATCACGACCTACCGCGTGCAATATCGCACGACGAATTATGACGGCTCTGCCATTATCGCTTCGGGTCTAGTGGCGATCCCCGACATATCCCGTTTGAGCAGCGTCGTCATGTATTTGCACGGCACGAATGCCGAACGCGCGACGGCGCCCTCGCAGTCAGGCTTGGGAGAAGGCACGCTGATTGCCGCTGCCGTGGCTGGGACCGGGCATATTTTGCTCGCGCCCGACTATATTGGTCTGGGCGAAAGCCACGCTCACCATGTGTATATGCACGCACCGACCACTGTCTCCTCATCGGTGGATTTTATTCACGCCGCAGCACGGTTGGTTGAACACCTGCACAGACAATGGCCGACATCCTTTTACCTCATGGGCTTCTCGCAAGGCGGCCATGCGGCACTGGCCCTGCAGCGAGCTTTGGAGCAGCGTCACGACCCACAGGCGAACGTGAAAGCAGCGGCGGCCATCGCCGGCCCGTTCTACCTTCGCGATTTGAGCTTTCCCCATGCGTTGACAGGGAAAACGAAGTCGCATGCCTTTTACCTGGCCTATTTGAGTGACTCCTACGCCCGGATATACGGCCATCCACTGAATTCGCTGTTGCAGCCCCCCTATGCCGAAAACGTGCCTGTACTGTTCGACGGAAATCATGCGAGCGAAGAAATATCAGCGAGTTTACCCGAGGACCCGCGAGCTCTGTTCACGGACGATTTCTTGAACGCGTACGACCATGGCGAGTCTCACTGGTTCTTGGCCGCGCTTGCTGACAACGACGTCTATGATTGGACGCCCGTGGCGCCGATTCGGTTGTACTTTGGGGACGACGACGTGGACGTTTTGCCGGAGGAGTCACGCCGAACGGCAACCACGATGCAAGCGCGCGGAGCAGATGTGACCGCTGTTTCTGTAGGCGCGAGCGCCCATGATGCTTCGGCATATCGCGGCATACCCGCAGCGATCCGCTGGTTTACCGAGCTATCGAATCCGCCATCCTTGCCTAAGAATCGCAGCGAGGATTAGATATTCACGGACTTTTGCTGTCCTCGGTCGGCTCTTGCGCGAACAATGGTTCGCGCATGCAGCAGGCGAGGTCCCTAACGGCAATTACTCCGTGGCGACGGGTAGCTTTACCGTGACAGTCGTGCCTTCGCCTGGCGCGCTGTCGAAACGCATGACGCCACCGTGCTCGGTCACAATGCCGTGAGCAATGCTCAATCCCAGCCCCGTTCCTCCCAAGGTGCGCCGCGTCGTGTAAAAGGGCTCGCGAATGTGCGGCAGTACGTCGGGGGCGATGCCAGTTCCCCGGTCGCGCACAATGACTTGCGCCGCATTGTCAACGATTTCCGAGCGAAGTTCGATCGTGTCGCCGCAATTGGATGCGTCGGCGGCATTTCTCAGAAGATTCTCCACGACTTGCTCGATGGCGCCCGAGTTGATTGTGACCGGGGGTAGTCCGCTGGAGAGTTC
>CAMFLN010000437.1 GCA_945957305.1 uncultured Planctomycetaceae bacterium
GCGAGGGCCTGGTCAAAGCGTACCTGTCGTAAGGAAACGGCACTCAACCCACGCCTGACGGAGCGCGTAAGACGATGAAGATCCTGGTGGCTAACTTGGGCTCGACCAGCTTCAAGTATCGCCTGTACGACATGAGCGACGAGCGCCAGCTTGCGCGCGGAGGGACCGAGCGCATCGGCTCGACGGAAAGTCGCTCTTATGTCGAGATCGGCGGCGTGCGACGCGAGCTCGTTTCGCACGTGCCTGATCATGCGGTGGCGGTGCGCCGCTGTCTGGATCAGCTCACGGATCGCGAAAACGGTTGCCTCCAGGACGCCGCCGAAGTGGCGGCCATCGGCTTCAAGGCGGTGCACGGAGGACGTTTCAGCGGAGTGCAGCGTGTCACGCCCGAGGTGCTGGCCGCGATGGACGAGATGAGCCCGGTGGCCCCGGCGCACAACCCGCCCTATATCACGGCCATGCGTTTGTTGCGTGAAAAGCTGCCCGAGATTCCGCTGGTCGCAGCGTTCGAGACCGGTTTTCACCAGACGATCCCCGATCGCCATCGTTATTACGCCGTCCCGCGCGAGTGGGCCGACGCGTACCACGTGCAGCGCTGGGGATTTCATGGCGCCAGCCATCGCTACATTGCGCAGCGCACCGCGGAACTGCTCGGTCGTGACGACTTGCGGATCATCTCCTGTCATCTGGGCGGTTCCAGCTCGCTCTGCGCCATTCGCAATGGTCAGAGCGTGGCCACGAGCATGGGCATGAGCCCACAAACCGGGCTGCCGCAGAACAACCGTGCAGGAGATTTCGATCCCTACGCGGTGGCCATGATCGTCGAGCGGACTGGCAAGTCGTTGCCAGAAGTGCTCGAGATTCTTGGCTCGAAAAGTGGGCTGGCAGGGCTCAGTGGTACCAGCGGCGATGTCCGCGACGTGGAAGAGGCGATCGCCGCGGGCAATGCCGACGCCCGCCGCGCCATGGATGTTTACGTCGGAGCTGTGCGGGATTACCTGGGTGCCTACCTGGTCGAACTTGGCGGCGCCGACGTGATCGTGTTCACCGGCGGCATTGGTGAAAACGGCGTGACCGTACGAGCCGAAATCTGCCAGGGGCTCGAACAACTCGGCATCGAACTCAACCCGCAGGCCAACGCTGCGGCCAAGGGGGAAACGCCGATCCACGCCGGCACCAGCCGCACTCAACTGTGGGTGGTGCCCACGAACGAAGAGATCGTCGTTGCGCGCCAAGCGAAGGAACTTTTACAAGGTTAAGCCATGTTTGTCGCCAAAGTCACGGGCAGCGTCGTCGCGACCCAGAAGGTCGACTCGATGGTCGGCCACAAGTTGCTGGTCGTCGAGCCTTATCGAGTCGACGCGCAGGATCGCAGCCGCCTGGTGTCAACCGGTCGAACCTTTATTTCGGTCGATACGGTGGGCGCAGGCGAAGGGGAATTCGTCCTGATCGTGCAAGGCTCCAGTGCCCGGCTGACGCCGGAGACGAAGAACTTGCCCGTCGACACTGTGATCATCGGCATCGTCGACAGCGTGCACGTCGATCAAAGAAACGTCTACGACCGCGAAGGAGAATAACAATCCTTTGCCACGGCTGAGAATCACACCAATCACAACCAACTAAGCCAACCCACCAAAATAAATCATCATGCAAGCCACCGAAGCCGTCATTCGCAGCGTCGTTCAAGAAGTACTCGCTCGCATGGGCAGCCTGCCGCCGGCGGCCAATGGGCGCGGTTTCACAGGCCGCTACGGCATCTTCACTTGCGTCGACGAGGCCGTCGCTGCGGCCACCGAGGCTTTTGAGCGACTCTCCGAGCGCACGATCGAGGACCGCAAACGCATCATCGATCACATCCGCCGCATTTCGATCGAGCAGTCGGTCGAACTCGGCACGATGGAAATGGAAGAGACCAAGATCGGTCGCCTGGTACACAAGATCGAAAAGCTCAAGACCTTGGGCGAGCGGACGCCGGGCGTCGAGTTCATGCGGAGCGAAGTCTTCAGCGGCGACCACGGCTTGGCCGTTATCGAACATGCTCCGTTCGGCGTGATCGGGGCTATTACTCCGGTCACCCACTCGCTTCCGACGATCACGGGCAATGCCGTGAGCATGATCGCCGGCGGCAACGTGCTGGTGGTTAATCCACATCCCAGCGGCAAGCGCGTCGCGGCCGAAGGGGTCCGCCGCTTCAACGAAGCGATCTACCGCGATCTGGGCATCGACAACCTGATCTGCGTCATCGCCGAGCCAACGCTCGAGACTGCGGACCAGATTTTCCGTCATCGCGGCATCAAGCTGATCTGTGTCACTGGCGGTCCGGCCGTAGCGCGGGCTGCGATGAACAGCGGCAAGCGTGCCATCGTCGCGGGGCCTGGCAATCCGCCGGTCGTGGTCGACGAAACGGCCGACCTGGACCGTGCCGCGCGGGCAATCATCCAAGGCGGCTCGTACGACAACAACCTGCTGTGCATTGCCGAAAAAGAAGTCTTCGTCGTGGCCAAGGTCTTCGACCAGATGATGGCTGCGATGGATCGAGCCGGCGCGGCGCGGCTCTCCTCGCGCGAAGTCGACGCCCTGACCCGCGTGGCAATCACCACGGTCGGCGAAGGCGAACACAAACACGACGTGCCGAGCAAGGATTTCCTGGGCCAAGATGCCAGCGTGTTGGCCGCCGGCATTGGCAAGCAAGTGTCGAGTTCGACGGAGTTGCTCTTCGGCGAAACCGACGAGACCAACCCCTTCGTTCCGGTCGAGCAGATGATGCCGTTCGTGCCCTTTGTGCGCGTGCGCGATTTTGACGAAGCGGTGGCCAAAGCCAAGTACTTCGAGCATGGTTTCCGCCATACGAGCATCATCCACTCGCACGACGTGCGGCACATGACGCAAATGGGACGCGCGATGGATACCACCCTGTTCGTCAAGAATGGACCGTGTATGTCGGCCCTGGGCCTGGGGGGCGAGGGCTACCTGTCGTTTTCGATCGCCACGCCGACCGGCGAAGGGGTAACGACCCCGCTGACATTCACACGCGAACGCCGCTGCTCGATGGTCGACGACCTGCGGATTTTAGGGAAATAGAAAGAAATAGTTGGCAGAGGGCGGCGGGCAGAGGGCAGTAAAGAAAGAGGGTAGCCGGTAGTCCGCTGACGCCAGCAGAAAACGTCGCCGGGAAAAAAGGAACAGTAAAACCATAACGCCATTGAGTCGAACAGCTGTTCCCTCACCCTGCCTCTCCCTTAAGGAGAGCGGGATTTAGGAAAGAAGATGCAAACAGGTCTTGTCGTCGGAACTGCGACTGCCACGCGGAAGCATGCCTCGCTCGCAGGCATGAAGCTGCTGGTCGTGCAGCCGTATCTGGCCGATGGCAAGACACCTGACGGCGAACCAGTGCTGGCCGTGGACCAATTGGGTGCCGGCCGCGGAGAAACCGTGATCATTACCAGCGATGGCAAATTCACCCGCCAAGTTTTGCAGGACGATGCGACCCCGGTCCGCTGGAGTGTGATTGGGCTGCCGAACTATTGAGTAGAGAACCGTGCGTGCCGCGATACGGCACTGCACGATCCTGACCGATCGAACAGAACCTGATGCCACCGACGATCGACATCGACGAAATCGTGCGAGAAGTGCTCGCCCGGCTGCGCTCCGATGTCGCGACAAGCCCAGCAATGTCGAACGCCGCAGGCCCCAAGCCGGCACAGGCAGATGGCACAACCAAAACACCACACGACACGCTAGAACTCGCGGACCGACTTGTGACCTTAGCCACGCTCGAAAATCGGCTGACCAACATCCGCCACCTAAGGCTGCGGCCTGGGACGGTCGTGACGCCGTCGGCGCGCGACGTGTTGCGAGGGCGGCAGGTGAGCGTTTCTTTCACCGCTTCGGCAGCCGCGGCGGCCACAACTTTGCTGCTGGGTGTCGCGGAACTCGGCGCCCCGCAGCACAAGTTCAACACGAGCACTGTGGTCGCGGCTTTGGCCGGGGATGGGATCAACATCGAGCAGTTGGCATCGACTGGCTTGACGAGCGTGGTTAATGAATTGGCCGATCATGCCGCTCGCGGAGGACGTCCGACGTTATTACTGACGTCCCGCACCGAGGCAGCCGTGTGCCTGGCGAATCGCACGCGAGGAGTGCGGGCGATTGGCGGGCGCAACGGCGCCGAGCTGCGACGGGGCATGATCGAGGTGGCGGCGAATTTTATCGCGCTGGATCCCGCACTAGGGCCGGCTGCGATACGGCAGATCGTCCGAGAGTTTTGCACCGGCTGGCCACGCAAAGTCCCCGCGTGTTTAACGTAGATTTTTGAACGAAGCAAGCGAACCAGATACTGATTCAAGGCGTTTCGTCGCGAAACAAGGG
>CAMFLN010000438.1 GCA_945957305.1 uncultured Planctomycetaceae bacterium
ACACTTAAGCGATCGTCGGCAGCGTCAGATGTGTATAAGAGACAGCAGCAAAGTCCTGCACTTGCGCGATTTTCTTCCCTTTATCATCAACGACCGGCGTGTTTTTCACGCGATCACTACTGATCAGCAGGTCATTGTCGTTGAATTTCGCCTCTTCCTGGTTCCAATACGGGGTTAACCCCGATTGATCGTAAATCTTGGCAGCCCACGCCCGGGTTAGCTCTTCAGCCTTGGCCGGCAAAGGCGAGCGCGATTCGAGCTTGTCGGCAGGGAGCTTAATCTCCAATTGGGCAAGATCGCTGAACAACTCAGCGGGGAGAACGATCTCTTCGCTCTCACCCTTCGCCTTATCTCCCATTGCAACGACGACAAAAGCAACTCGGCCTGCATCCAGATCGAAGAGGAGCTTGCGGATCTGCCCCGCGAACTTGCCGTCGTTGAATTTTTGACCAACCAGCGCCGCTGCTGGTGTGATGGCACCTTCAGTCGAACGCACCTGTTCATTTGCTTTTTGATTGGCGCTCGTAGTGCGATCCTCCCGAATTGCTTGCGCTCCCAGACCGGTCACGAAGCATAGCCCGACGACCAGGCCAGCGATTGCTTCGCGTGCTGGGCGACACGGCTCGCAACGTGCAGTGCCAGGCGACGGAATGAACTCGCTATCAAACCCCCAGAGACGTTGTGGAAGAGACATGTACCAACCCTCCTTCTGGCGTGTCGTTAATTTGAAATTCCACGATGGCTGTTTCAGCGGAGGTGCATCTCTCGCGCCAAATGTGTCGAATTGATGCCGTGATGGTGCTCCGCACGTCAGGTTGGCCGCTACGCGGCTAGCTGGGTCGCTCTGGGACCAAGAAACTCTGCGGGAGGACGAGTTGGCACATGGCTTGCAAAGACGTGTCGCGGAGCAAGTGTCTTCCAATCGCGGGCTAGCACT
Source organism: uncultured Planctomycetaceae bacterium (assembly GCA_945957305.1). GTDB lineage: Bacteria > Planctomycetota > Planctomycetia > Pirellulales > JACPPG01 > JACPPG01. Next base: position 938 of record CAMFLN010000438.1, read on the forward strand.
CGAAGTCGTGAGACATCCCGCGCGTCCGTTCCTTAGAGAAAGGCGATTTCAATGTGCCTGAACAGCCCTCGGACTGTAATAATTGCGGTCTCACTTTCTTGCCTCGCAATGTTTGGATGCCAGGATCACCGAATTGACGAAGCTCCCGAAGCCCCACGAGACGTGCATGTCGTGGCGCCCGGCGCCGACGTCAAAGTTCAGTCCGATCCGCTCATTCCTCATTCCGGTGGCGTCGACGTGAATGTCGGCCCTGGAGGAGTGAAGGTGGATGTCGATGGTGAACCCCTTCGCGAAAGAATTCGCGAACGCCGCGCCGCGGAAAACGTCACGCCTTAGCATGAAGTTCCGGCGAGATGCCGGGAGGGATGCCCCTCGGCCGTTGGGCGACAAGGAGAGACCTGATGAATGATTTTATCGTCGAGGATTGCAGCCTGGTGCGGTGTGCCACGGGTCGAGCTTGTTTCAATTTGCGCGAACTGCTGGAGGCCGCCCGCGCGGCCGGCCCAGGTGTGCTCGAGCATCACCTGATGCGCTGTGCACTGGAGGACCACTTCGACCTTTACGAATTTCCTAATGACCTGGCGCGGTGGTGCTGGGATGCTCTGGGAGACCGCGAGTTGGCCGAAAAGCTGGCCCTGCTGAATCCGTACGTCTTTCGTGATTTTGAGAAGTTACGCGGAGAAGTGGTGGACGTCTTGGAGGACCATCTGTGGTCCTTGGAACGCTTCCCTTGGAGTCGACCCGGGCTGGAGCTGCACCTGGTTGAATCGCGGTTGATCTCTTTCGACACGGGGGAGCGCTTTTCCACACTCGTCGGGATGGCCGAGGCTGTTCCCCGCATGTCCCGCCGATCACTGTTTTTCCATGTTCATGAAGCTTATCGGCGACACGGGGTCGACGACTTTTCGGCGTTTTTAGAGGCTCGCCATGCGCCAAATGAGCTGGTCGAACGCCTGCGACAAATCGACTTTTACTTTTTGAATTTGAACCAGTTGCGCGAAAAGGTTCTCGAAGCATTGTGCGCCTTTGTCGCCGAACCGCGCGCGGTTTTGGGAGGTGCGGCATGAACCTGCTGGATCGGTACGAGGAAGTGGTCGGGCGGCCGGAAATCGACCGGCTACGTCGCTTGGGAGAACGCCTGGCAGGCAAACGCATCGTCCATGTCAACTCCACGCGACAAGGGGGCGGAGTCGCGGAGATCCTCGGGTGGATGATCCCGCTGATGGTCGAGCTCGGCATTGACGCGCGCTGGGAGGTGATTCAGGGGAATTCGGATTTTTACCGAGTGACCAAATCATTCCATAACGGGCTGCAGGGGCTGCCGATCAACCTTCGCCCCGCGGATTATCAATTGCATGTCGACGTGAACGAAGCCAATGCGCGGCATTTGAACCTGGAAGCGGATGTTGCTTTTATTCACGATCCGCAGCCCATATTCCTGCCCCGTTTCACGCCTGCGGGAAAGGTCGGCCGTTGGATTTGGCGCTGCCACATCGACGCCTCGCGACCCAACCGTGGAGTGTGGAAACATCTTAGCGGCGGCATCAAGGATTATGCGGCGACGGTATTCTCCATGCCTTCGTTTACTCGCCCGCTGGACCGGCCGATGTTCCTGATCCCACCATCGATTGATCCTTTGGCAGACAAAAATCGGTTCCTCGACGACTCCGAACGCGTGCAGATTTTGGAAAAGCTGCACGTCGATCCGGACCGGCCCATGCTCTTGCAGGTGTCACGCTTTGACCGCTTCAAAGATCCGCTCGGGGTCATCGAAGCTTATCGTCTCGTCAAAACCGCGCATCCGGAATTGCAATTGGTGCTGGTGGGCGGGCCCGCGGATGACGATCCCGAAGGGGCCGAGGTTCTGAAAGATGTCATGGACCGTGCCGGCGATGACGCCGACCTGCATGTCCTGCTGCTGCCGCCCGATTCGCATCGCGAGATCAACGCGTTGCAGCGTTCGGCCGTGATCGTTCTGCAAAAATCGCTGAAAGAAGGCTTCGGCCTCACGGTCACCGAAGCGCTCTGGAAGGGAAAACCTGTCATCGGCGGGGCAACGGGAGGAATTGCACTCCAAGTGCATGATTACCAGACCGGTTTCCTGGTCTACTCGCCTGCCGGAGCTGCTTACCGAATTCGTTACCTGTTGCGTTACAGCGACAAGCGCCAGCGTATGGGGGCAACTGGGCACGAATTCGTCCGGGAAAACTTCCTCTTAACCAGGCATTTGCGCGACTATTTTTCGATGTTGATGTGGCTCGACCATCCTGGCACTGACGCCCTGGCCGCCTAACCGCGGGGATCGATGATCTCCGCCGCTTCTGAACCGCACGTGGCCACTCCGGCCGATTTAGAACCATCCTGCCGCTTTTTCCCTCGGCGGCCACTAGCTCGATCCGCCTGAATGCGGTCCGCCCCGCAACTGCTGGGGGGACGATTGGGCGACCGATCTTTGATCGCCGCAGGCAACTGTTTGGATGTGGGCACGTCTTACGGCCTGAGACGATTCGGCCGCCCCATGAGCGCAACGCGGCACATGGTTTGCGTCGGAGCCCCTCACGATGAAGTGTTCGCGGTCAGCCGTTTGGCTCATCTGGGGAGGGTTCAGACAATGCCCAAGCTACTCGTCATCGACGATGATCGCTCGGTGCTCCACATAATCAGCGAGGCGTTTCGCGATAGTCCCATCACAGTCCTGACGGCTCAGACCGCCGAACAAGGGCTGGCCCTGCTGGGTGAGCGCCCCGATGTCGTTCTTTTAGACATCGTCTTGCGCGAAGGCTCGGGGCTGACTGTGGTGCACCAGATCCGCGAGCGCGACCCGAAGCTACCGGTAATTTTTATCACCGGAAGAGGTTCGAGCGAAACGGCGATCGAAGCCATGAAACTGGGGGCGTATGACTACCTGCTCAAACCGTTGCACCTGGAAAAGGTGCGGGAGCTGGTGGATCGTGCCTTAACAATTCGCAATTTAATGCAGAAACCTGTCGAAGTGGCGCCCGAAGAGCTCAGCAGCGGCGCGAATGATGAGCTGCTGGGTAGCAGTCCACAAATGCAAGAGGTGTTTAAATCCATTGGCCGCGTCGCCCCGCAGGACGTTACGGTCCTGATTCACGGCGAAAGCGGCACTGGAAAGGAGTTGGTCGCTCGGGCGATTTATCATCATAGCGCCCGATCGGACAAACGATTTCTGGCGGTCAACTGCGCGGCGATTCCCGAAGCGCTTTTAGAGAGCGAATTATTCGGCCACGAAAAGGGCGCCTTTACCAGCGCCGATCAGCGGCGCATCGGCAAGTTCGAACAATGCTCCGGGGGCACAATCTTTCTCGACGAGGTCGGCGACATGTCTCCCCTCGTGCAGAGCAAGGTCTTACGAGTCTTGCAGGAGCAGCGTTTCGAACGCGTCGGCGGGGGCGAGACGATTCAGACT
>CAMFLN010000439.1 GCA_945957305.1 uncultured Planctomycetaceae bacterium
GCCATGCCAGCGGGCAAGGACGAACGCGAGTTCGGTCCAAAACTGCCGGCGAAGCAACTCCCTGAACGCGGACAATCGTCCCGACCGCTGTTCATGCCGGCTGTAAGTCGCGCGCGTGTCACGATATCTTCGAGGAGCCATTAATCGATACGGCCATCGTCCGAGGAGTCCCTGCCGGAAATGAGTACCAAGTTGCGACTGCTGATCGTCGGAGCCCATCCTGACGATGCGGAATTTCACGCCGGCGGATTAGCCACGATCTATCGATCGCTAGGCCACAATGTACGAATCATTTCGCTCACCAATGGCGACGCAGGGCACCACCAGATGTCCGGCGCCGCTCTGGCCCAGCGGCGACTCGCTGAAATGCGCGCCGCGGCCGCGGTGATCGGCGCCGAGGCCGCGATGTGGGAACACCACGACGGCTGCCTGGAGGCCAACCTGGATTTGCGTTGGCAGGTGATACGCGAGCTCCGTACGTTTGCACCCGACCTGGTGTTGACGCATCGGACAAATGACTATCATCCCGACCATCGTGCGGCTGGGAATGTAGTGCGCGACGCGTCCTATCTCGTCACCGTGCCGGCCATCGTGCCCGAGGTTCCCATCGCGTCACAATTGCCCGTGGTGGCCTACATGCCGGACCGTTTTACGCGTCCCAATCCCTTACGCGGGGACGTGGTGGTCGATGTGGGCGAGCAATTGGAAACGATCCTCGACATGCTCGCCTGTCATGAATCGCAAGTTTTCGAATGGCTGCCTTTCAACCGCGGTATCCTCGACCAGATTCCCGCCGACGAAGCCGGCCGCCGGCAGTGGCTGCGCGGGTGGTTCAGCAGCTATTTGCGCCCGCAAGCGGACCGCTACCGGCAGGAGTTGTTGAGGACCTACGGTCATGTAGCCGGGGCGCTTGTGGAGTTTGCGGAAATCTTCGAGATCAGTGAATACGCGGCGACGCTTGACGCGGCTGCCCGGGCACGACTGTTTCCGTTCTTACCGGCGGCGTCCTGAGCGAGTTTTGCGCAGTGATTTTGCGAAACCCGAGGAAACGGACGTCCGCTCAGGAAATGCTCACGACGAGCGTGAGCATGGCACCCAGGCGCCTTTGGCGCACGGACAAGCGAGTTGTCCGTGCCACCCGTGCACTACAAGTAATCCATGCATCCACGGTTGAGGCAGAAGGCGCTGACAAGGATTCGCAAGACAGCATTTGACCTAAGTTTGGGGAACTCCCCTGTCGCACATGGGGGCATTTTTGGATAATCGCGGGATGCACAATACACCTGAGAAACAGCCCCCGAAGTCGTCCGACACTCCACCCGCCGAAGGGGGCGAGGCGGAACGTCGGTTGAACTTCGTCGAAGAAATCGTGGAAGGTGACCTCCGCTCCGGCAAGTATGCCGGCCGGGTTCATACGCGCTTCCCCCCCGAGCCAAATGGCTACCTGCACATTGGCCATGCCAAGAGCATCTGCCTGAATTTCGGCCTGGCCCAGCGCTACAACGGCAAATGCAATCTGAGGTTCGATGATACGAATCCCAGCAAGGAAGACGTCGAGTATGTCGACTCGATCATGGACAGCGTTCGCTGGCTGGGTTTCGACTGGGAAGACCGGCTGTACTATGCCTCGGATTATTTTCAGCAGCTCTATGACTGGGCCGAGCAACTGATCCAGGCCGGCAAGGCCTACGTCTGCGATCTGAATGGCGACCAGATGCGCGAGTACCGCGGCACGCTCACCGCGCCGGGCAAGAACAGCCCCTATCGCGACCGCGAGGTCGACGAGAATCTCGACTTGTTCCGCCGCATGCGTGCCGGGGAATTTGCCGACGGTTCGCGCACCTTGCGGGCCAAGATCGATATGGCCTCGCCGAACCTCAACATGCGCGACCCAGTGTTGTATCGCATCCTGCATGCGACGCACCATCGCACGGGAGATGCCTGGTGTATTTATCCCATGTACGACTTCACGCATGGGCAGTCCGATTCGATCGAGCAAATCACACATTCCATCTGCACGCTGGAGTTCGAGAATCACCGGCCGCTGTACGACTGGTTTTTGACCGAACTCGGGATTTACAGGCCGCAGCAGATCGAGTTCGCCCGGCTCAACCTTACCTACACGCTAATGAGCAAGCGCAAGCTGCTCGAACTGGTCGAAGAAGAACGCGTCAGCGGTTGGGACGACCCGCGCATGCCCACACTCGTGGGCTTGCGCCGCCGGGGCTACACGCCCGAGGCGATTCGCAGTTTTTGCGAGCGGATTGGCGTGGCCAAGTTCAACAGCGTGATTGACGTTCAGGTGTTGGAGAACGCGATTCGCGAGGACTTGAATCGCCGAGCGCCGCGCGTCTTGGCGGTGTTGAAGCCGCTGAAAGTCGTCATCGACAACTACCCGGCCGATCAGGTCGAAGAGATGGACGCGGTCAACAATCCCGAGGATCCGTCGGCCGGCACGCGCAAGGTTCCCTTCACGCGCGAGGTGTACATCGAACGAGACGACTTCCGCGAGGATCCGCCGAAGGAGTTTTTCCGCCTGGCCCCCGGCCGCGAAGTGCGCCTGCGCTATGCGTATCTCGTGACTTGCACCGGCGTGGTGAAGGACGAAAAGACGGGCGAGATCACCGAATTGCATTGCACCTACGATCCAGCCACGCGCGGCGGCAACACACCGGACGGTCGCAAGGTGAAGGGGACGATTCACTGGGTCTCGGCCACGAAATCGCTGCCGGCCGAGGTGCGCGTCTACGATCACCTGTTCACGCAGCCCGATCCGGGGGACGTGCCCGCCGGGGGAGATTACCGGCAGAACCTCAATCCGACCTCGCTTGAGCTTTTGCAAGAGTGTCGGGTCGAGCCGTCGCTGGCCGGTGCGGCCCCCGAGAGCCGGTATCAGTTCGAACGGCAGGGGTATTTCTGCGTCGACCGCGTCGACTCCTCGCCCGATCGCCTGGTCTTCAACCGCACGGTGTCGCTGAAAGACACGTGGGCCAAGATCGAAAAAGGGCAAAAGGGGCAGAAGAAAGATCAAAAAAAGTAGGCGGCCCGCCTGCTTTGGCCATTGAGGACCGCTTTGCCTGAGGTTGAGCTTTTTCCTCATTTCCCTATACTGGCCGGTTTGATTCTGGGCGATTTTTTGCTTCCGGGGGCCCCGGTTTGTCTCGAGGGGTCCTGGGCCGTGGCCGACGATTTTGTCAGGCCGCGTTGTCGTAGCGAGACGGGCGAGCGCGCCGCGCTCGAACCCGACCGCGCATTTTTAGAAGGTTGTGCGATGGCTGATCTCGTTCCCGTGCATGGTGGTTTGAAGGAGCCGGTCTGTCGTACGGTGCCGGCCGATCAGGTGGACTCGTTCAAGGCGCACGCCGCCAACCTGCCAAAGGTTCCGGTGTCCGACGCCGACCTGTCGACGGTTTATCGCTTTGGCGACGGCGCGCTGAGTCCGCTGGTGGGACCGATGGATTCGGCCACCTACAACCAGGTGCTCGACAAAGGCTACATCGTTCACGAAGGGGAAAAGTACGCCTGGACCATTCCGCTGTCGTTGCCGATCACGGCCGAGCTGGCTGGCAAGCTGTCGACCGGGCAGACCGTGGCGCTGACGAACTCGGCCGGGCAGGTCGTGGCGACGCTCGACGTGACTGACATCTTCGAGTGGGACAAGCCAAAGTACCTGAAGAGCGTCTACCTCACCGAGCGCACCGATCACCCGGGCGCGGACATGGTCCTCAAAGGTGACGCCGATAAGTCGTACTTGCTCGGTGGCACGATTCGCGTGTTGCCGCAGCCGAAGAATTCGAAGTTCGGCAAGTACGTCCTTAGCCCGCGCGAGGTGCGCGACCTGTTGGCCAAGAAGGGCTGGAACCGTGTTGTTGCTTTCCAGACGCGCAACCCGCTGCACCGGGCTCACGAATACGCCCTGGTCTACGGGCTCGAGACTTTGTTGCGTGCCGGACACAACGCGGGCGCCTGCCTAAACCCGCTGATCGGCGAAACCAAGGGGGATGACGTCCCGGCCGACGTGCGGATGCTGACCTACGAAGCGCTGATCGATAAGCGCTCGCTGGGCGAAGGGGATAGCGACAAGTCGCTGTGGGGCCCGCGCAACGAGAGCGTGCCCGATCGCGTGATTTTGCTCGGCCTGGACATCAAGATGTTCTACGGCTGGCCGAAGGAAGCGGTGATGCACGCGATCTAACTCCAGAACTACGGCTTCACCGACATCGTGATCGGCCGCAAGCACGCCGACGCGCCCTACGCCGACGGCACGGCGATCTGGGGAGACTTCGACGCGCAAGAAATCTTCAACAAACTCGGCGGCGACCTGCGGATTAAGACATTGAATGTCGGTTTCGCCGCCTACTT
>CAMFLN010000440.1 GCA_945957305.1 uncultured Planctomycetaceae bacterium
TTTGTTCACCGACGTTCGAGAAGGAAATCGCGCGCGGCGTAGCCATGCCTGCCTCCTTCACTGATCCGCCGCCGACGGGCCAACTCGCCTTACCATCCTTGCGCGCCACACGAAACACATCACCATAGCGGGCGTTCACTCCGCCGGCCTTGCTGCGGAGCCAATCGGCGCCCTGCCCCAGCGCCGCGATGATCTGCTGGTCGGTCAACTCGGGCGGCACTTGCACGGCTTCTCCGAGCTTACCCCCAAGCGCCATCTTGAAGGCATAAAAAGAGAGCCCCCCCTTGCTGCCAGGATCAGCTCGGCGATCCCACTGCTGAATGTTTTCATAGACCGCGGTCGTGTCCGGCGTTTTTGCCGCGGCGTCGGCTTTCTGCCAAGCTTGCGCCAAGCGTTCCTGCCATTTTTCGGCGCCCAGGACCACAGTACAGAACGCCAAGTCGATCGCTTCGGGCAATGTCAACGAATCGTCCGCATGCAGAATCTCGGTCACCGTGGCAGCCCGCTGATGGTTGCCGCGCCCGTCGTCGTAAAACAAGTAGGGGCGTTTGGCCTTCTCCTTGGTCATCGGGCTTTCGCGCATCATGTGGACCGGCGCCACGTTGCAATTCTGCATATATCCACAGGTTGGGTTCGTGACCTGCAGCAAGTCCTCGAACGGGTGAATGCCGGCGAAATCATTTTTCGAGTCATTGCCGGGCACGGGTCGATCGGTAGGCAAGTTGTGATTGCGCACCGGCACACGTCCGTCATGCACATAAAAGATATCCCCATCGACGGTACCGACCATGATGTTTTGGGGCATCAACTCGCAGGTCTTCAAGGCGGTTTTGATTTCGTCCAGGCTGCGCGCGATGTGCACCTTGTAGAGTTCCTCCATAAGGCCGGCGCTGTCGACATAGGCCAAGGCCATGGTGTAGGACTTGTCATCCTTGCGGGCGACCACAGGACCGTGATGGGTCGCCGCCACTTCGAAATGCTTCTCGACGAGTTTGTCTTCTTCGCGGACGCGCAGGGTGATCTTGCGCGTGGTCATATCACGCCACTTGCCGTCAACTTGATAGCGCAAAGGATTGGCCGGATCGACCGTCTCTTCGTAAACGTCAGCCGTGTCCGGCCCGCCGGTCGTCATCGCGATGGACGCGTACTGGGTATGTCCGAGCCCTGGCATGGGCAGACCGAGAATCGCGGCGCCCGACAGTGCGAAATCGTCGCGGCTGGCGTACATCCGTTGCTCGTAAAAACGGAACGGTCCGTACCAACTCAGATGCGGATCGATCAGAGCAATGACTTTGCCATTTTCGCTGCGATCCGGCGCGATCACCCACTCGTTCGAACCGCGGTATTCCTGCGGGGCTGGCTTGATGCCGGCCTTTTCCAGATCTCCTTGCGCCTGCCCCTCGGGCCAGCCCCAGATGATAAACCGGCTGAGCATCACCGGGTGATGTGGTTCAAGTTTCTGTGCCCAAGGGGGCACTTGCTCAGGATGCTCGGCCATGAACTTTTGCACACCCTTGATGAAGGCGGCGCAAGTTGCCTGCAGCTTCGGATCCATTTGCTTGTAATGCTCGCGAGCGACTTCTTCGTGTTGCCACAAGCGCGAGCGATAGTCCTGATCGATCAAAGAAGGCCCGGCGATCTCGGCCAAGGTACCGGCTGCCAGGCGGTAGTTCTGCAAAAGCTGCTCCAGCCGATCCTCGGCTTGCGCGTAGCCAGCCGCAAAGGCGGCACCCGGCAAACTCTCGCCATAGATGTGCGGCACCCCAAAATCGTCGCGATAGACGGTGACGGTTTCGGCCTGCGCAAATTCCGTGGAAAACAGCGAGATCACGCCGGCCAATAATGCAGTATTCAGTCCCAGACGCATGGCATACTCCGCCTATAGGTTCCAGTTGACGGCTCACTGACGAAAATCACGAGCAGGCGAGCCGCCGGCTTCCCGTTGAAATCCAACTTCAGGGCCGCGCAGAAGGACATATTCTGGACCGCTAGGGGCCGTGCGTCAAACACCGGGTTTGCGGCCAGAACGCGCAAAGAGACCCGGGCAGCAGACTTGCTGGCCCTCAGGCGGACCCGGCAATCGGGCTCGCGCTTTCGGCGACCTGGATCGACGCAGTCTGCTTCGATTGTTTGCGCTGCATGCGGTTCGCGAACCGTTGCCGCTTCAGAACGGCGGGCGGTCAGGCCAAGGCGGACCTTGGCCGCACGCCCAACTGTCGAAATCAAACTGCGACGCCGACATCTCGCACGTCGCCCACCGCGACATCTTCCAGGTCGTCAATCGGCCGCACGTTTACTGCGACATGTTTATGAAAAGGAACTTTCGATAAGGAATCGCAATGTTCGCTGGCGGTGAGAAAATTGATTGCCGGACCATTGCGCGGCGCGTCGCTCGGTTGCCCCTCGTACATGCCAAATCCGTGCGGTAGCGAAACCAACCCCGGTTGAGTCTCGTCGGTGACGGCCACGCGCACGCACACCGCGGCCCGCGGTGATTCGCACCACGCCCGGCCGCCGTCGACCAGCTGCAGGCGCTCGGCATCGCGGGGATGCACTTTTAGCGCGCCGTCGACGTCCTGCTTACGCCAGTCGGGCTCGCGATAGATCGTGTTCGCGTTGTAGCTACGCCGTTCGCCGGCCTGCAGGACCAGCGAATACTTCGCATCGCCTGCCGTGGGGGCGAGCGAATTGATCTCGGCGATCATTTCGGGAATCGCCAGATGGACGCGACCATCCCGATGTTTAATGAACGACCAGGTATCTTCGTACTCGTGCACGCTGATCAGTGTGCCGGACGGACTGTTGAGAATTTTTTGAAACAGCGCCTCGGCTAGGCCTGCTCCCTCGTCGACAATGCCGGCACGTTCGACGCAAGCGCGGCCGTAGCGGCGTACGAAGTTCTGACACAATCCCCAAATCACACCCGCGGCCCGCGCGCCGTGGGGCAGTGCCCGCCCCAGCGTTTCATGCAGCACAAGCGCGATATGCACGCCCAGCCGCGGACGCCGCTTCAGCGCAAACGCCAGGGCCAGCGGAAACAACCGCAGACGCGGCAGCAGCCGATCAATCTTGGCAACCGCAGTAAGGACGGGAAAGCTAGCTGGCAATTCTCCCAACGCCACGGCCAGGCGGCGGTGAATCTCGGGCTCGGGCAACGACTCTCCGGCAGGTGGCAATGCCGGCCGGCGCAAATGAAAGTAGTTTGCCGGAAACTCCAAATTGAAAAATGTTGCTTCATATTTTTCGAATTGCGTGGCAGCCGGCAGGACATAATGCGCTTGCCGCGCTGTCTCGGTCAGCGCCACGTCGATAACGACAAGCAGTTCGAGTTTGGCAAACGCTTCCTGGTACGCCTGGGTATCGGCGCCGGTCATAAGCGGATTGCCGCTCTCGACGATCACCGCGCGAATCCGCTCGGGATGATCCGTGTTGATCTCCTGCGGCAAGACGTTGGGGGGATACAGACCGCCAATCTCGCGTGCTCCCGTGACGCGCGTCGTACGCCCGCCCTGCTCGGGATCCTGCGAGTGTTTTACGAGCGGCGCCATAGCCGTATGAAACATGTTGGTGCCCGGCTTGCCGAAATGCCCCGTCAACAGGAACAGCAGCTTCGCCAGGTAGGTATTGAGCGTGCTGTGCGGCGAATGCTCGAGTCCCAGGTCAGTGCGGATGCAAGCCCGCTCGGCCTGCGCATAATCGCGGGCCACGCCGCGCACGAGCTGCGGGTCGAGCCCTGCTTCGCGCGCATAGTCATCGACCGGAATATCTCGCAATACGGCGGCAATCTCGTCGAACCCGACCGTCCGCTCGGCAATAAACTGCCGGTCCCACAAACCCTCTTGCACGATCGTGCCGAGCATCGCCAGCAGTAGATGCGCATCGCCGCCGGGTCGGACTTGCAGGTGCACATCGGCTCGCTCCGCCGTTTCGGTGCGGCGAGGATCGACGACGACGAGCTTGCGCTGTGGATCTTTGCTGATTTCCTGCAAGACGTGCCGCGCCCGCGGAAATCCGTGCGACTGCCAAGGATTGGCCCCAATCACCAATAAAAAGTCCGCATGTTCGACGTCTTCGGTGGGATGACACGCCTGATCGCCGAACAGCCGCCCATCGACCCAAAAGCCTCCGGTCTTTTCTTGCGCAAGCGCGGTGTAAACGTAACGCGTGCCCATCGCCACGCGCAGCGATGTGCTATGAGCACCGCCGAGATGATTCCCCTGCCCTCCCCCGCCGTAATACGCAAACGCATGGCCGCCATGCGCGGCGCGAATCGCGCGGATCTTTTCCGCGATCTCGCTAATCGCGGTCTCCCAGGAAACCTGCTGGACCGTGCCATCAGCACGGCGGCGCAGCGGGTGT
>CAMFLN010000441.1 GCA_945957305.1 uncultured Planctomycetaceae bacterium
CGGCATCGAGATTGCCCAGCAGCAGGCGGTCTTGCACGCCCAGCTTGATGCGGGCCACGGCGTCGCTCACTTTGCGCGGCAGGAACTCCTTGCCCCGCAGCGGCGACTCGTGATTGAACATAATGCCCGAGCAGGCGAACAAGTTGTAACTCTCGCGATAGTTGACCGTGATGAAGTGGCCGTAGGCCTTGGCCACGGCGTAGGGGCTGCGCGGCCAGAACGGCGTCTGCTCGGTCTGCGGCTCCTCGCGCACGCGGCCGAACATCTCGCTGCTCGACGCCTGGAAGAAGCGGATCGACGGATCAACCAGGCGAATCGCTTCCAGCATTCGCGTTACGCCCAAGGCCGTGAACTCGCTGGTCAACAGCGGCTGCAACCAACTGGTGGGGACGAAGCTTTGCGCCGCGAGATTGTAAATCTCTTGCGGATGAACGTCGCGCACCAGGTTCACCAGCGACAACTGGTCCAAGAGGTCTGCCTGGTGCAGATGGATGCGGTCGCGCAAGTGCTCGATGCGCTCCGAGCTTTCGGTGCTCGAGCGGCGCACCATGCCGTGCACTTCGTAGCCCTTGGCGAGCAGAAAGCTCGCCAGGTAGGCGCCGTCTTGGCCGGTGATGCCCGTGATCAGTGCGCGCTTCGCCATCGAGAACCTACCGGTGAAAAAAAGTCAGGCGTTGGTTCAAGTGGTTTCACCGGTGGCAGGGGGTTCCGTCACCTCGGCATCCGCCTCGGCCGCGGCCCCTTCCTCGTGCGGTACGCGCACGACGGCGGCCAAGGTGTCCCCTTCGTCCAGGCTCATGATCCGCACGCCCTGCGTGTTGCGGCCGATTTCGCTGACATCGCCGGCGACGATGCGCTGGATCTTGCCGCGGGCGGTCATCATCAACACCTCGTCATCCGGGGTGACGCTGACGACGCCGACGACGGGCCCATTGCGGTCCGTGGTCTTGATGTCGCGCAAACCCTTGCCGCCACGTCGCTGCGTGCGGTAGCGATGCGACGAGTTCCCCCCTTCCCCCTCGGCTTCGTCACTCTCGACGGGCTCGGGCGTATCGGTCTCGACCTCGTCCACTGCAGAGTCCCCTTCGATTTCCGCGGCTGCGGCCGACGCGGGGCTATTCGGGCCGAACGGCGTGCGTTTGCCATAGCCATTTTCGCAGGCAGTGAGCAACGTCGCCGCGGGGTCGGCGACAACCATGCCGACCAACTCGTCATCGGCAGAAAGGTTAATGCCTTTCACGCCGCTGGTATTACGTCCCATCGGTCGCGCGTCGGCTTCGTTGAAGCGAATCGCCATGCCGTGCTTGGTCGAGACGACCACCTCGTCCCCCTTGCGCGTCACGGCAACGTCGACCAGCTCGTCATCCTCGCGGAGCTTGATGGCAATGATGCCCCCCTTGAGCGGGCGGCTGTATTGCTCCAAAGGCGTCTTCTTCACCAGTCCGCGGCGCGTGGCCATCATTAGATAGTGGTCCGGCTGCGAGAAGTCGCGCACGGCGCGACAGTCGGCGATCTTTTCCCCTTCGGCAAAATTGAGCAGGTTCACCACGGCGCGGCCGCGACTTTCGCGCGACAGCTGCGGCAGGCCGTAGACCTTTTGCCAATACACTTTTCCGCGGTTCGTAAAGAACAGCAGATAGTCGTGCGTACTGGCGGCGAAGAGATGCCGAATCGGATCCTCTTCCTCGGTCTTGGCCCCCTTCATACCCTTGCCGCCGCGGCGCTGGGCGCGATAGGTGCTGGCCGGAGTCCGCTTGATATAGCCCTGGTGGCTGATCGTGACCACCATGTTTTCTTCGGCGATCAAGTCTTCGAGGTCGATGTTGCCGACCTCTTCGCCGCTGATTTCCGTGCGCCGCTCATCGCCGTGTTTGCGGCGGACCTCGACCAGGTCTTCGCGAATGATGTCGCGAATGTGCTTTTCGTCCGAGAGGATCCGCAGATACTCGGCGATCTCTGCGAGCAGTTGCTGGTACTCGCCGCCGAGCTTCTCTTGTTCCAGATTGACCAATTGCCCCAAGGTCATCTTGAGGATGGCGTCGGCCTGAACGGCAGTGAGCGTGTAGCTTTCGCGATCGCCACGTTCCGAGACAAACGAGGCAAAACCCGCGTCGCCGAGTGCCCGGCGCATGAGCGCCGCGGGGCACTCGATGCCCATCAAGCGTGCCTTGGCCTCGGCCTGCGTGGCCGAGGTGCGAATCACGCGGATCACTTCGTCGATATTGGCATGAGCCAGCAGCAATCCTTCGACCGTGTGCTTGCGCTGCCGCGCTTTGGCCAGCAAGAACTGCGTACGGCGGCGGATTACCAACGCTCGATGGCGGATGAACTCCTCGATCAATTCTTTGACCGAGAGTGTCCGCGGCTTGCCGTCGACTAGCGCCAGGAAAATCAGCGAGAACGTGTCCTGCAGCGGCGAGAACTGATACAGCTGATTCAGCACGACCTCGGGGTCGGCGTCGCGCTTGATTTCCAGAATCAGGCGCACCGGCTCCTTCAGATCGCTTTCGTTGCGGATCGCCGAGATGCCGCTGATCTTGTCGTCGTTGACCAGCTCGGCGATGCGTTCTTCGATCCGGTCACGCGTTTGCTGGAACGGGATCTCGGTGACGACGATGCGTGACCGTCCCTTGCCGTGCTCCTCGATGCGGGCACGCGCGCGGACCACGACCGTGCCGCGCCCGGTGTGATATCCCTGGCGAATGCCGGCGCGGCCGCAAATGATGCCGCCGGTGGGAAAGTCCGGACCCGGAATGATCTCCAACAGCTCATCGACCGAGACGTCAGGCTCGTCAATAATCTTGATCGCCGCGGTGCAGACCTCGGCCAGGTTGTGAGGCGGAATCGACGTAGCCATGCCGACGGCGATGCCGTTGGACCCATTGACCAGCAAGTTCGGAAATTTCGACGGCAGCACCGTCGGCTCGGTGCGGCGCTCGTCGTAGGTCGGCACAAAGTCGACGGTGTCGAGCTTGAGATCCTCGAGCATCAGCGCCGCGATCGGCGACATGCGCGCTTCGGTATACCGCATGGCCGCGGCTGGCAGGCCCGCGATCGAACCAAAATTCCCTTGCTTGTCGATTAGCACGTGGCGCATGTTCCATTCCTGGGCCATGCGCACGAGCGTGGGATAGATGACGCTTTCACCGTGCGGGTGATAGTTACCGCTGGTGTCGCCCGAGATCTTCGCGCATTTCACGCGACTGGCGCCCGGCGTCAGGTTCAGGTCGTTCATCGCCACCAGGATGCGGCGCTGCGACGGCTTTAGTCCGTCGCGCACGTCGGGCAGGGCGCGGCTGACGATCACGCTCATGGCGTACGTCAGGTAGCTGTCCTTGAGTTCGTCCTCGATGGGTAGATCGATTAGACGGCCCGCGTTCACTTCTTCGGCGTTGAGCCCCTCGGCGGGCGTGCCGGCGGACTCTTCGTCCGCATCTTCGGGATTCTCAGGATTATCGGCCAAATTGGGATCCTTTCGGCAACCGTGCCTGCGGAAAAACGGCTAGCAGCGGCCCACGTCCGGCGGGCGTTTGGCGAGTGAAAATCGGGGTACCCCGACCGGGTGAAAGTATAGCGTTTTTGAGGTCATGTCACAATGACCGGGGCAGAAAAGCGGGCGTCGCAAACCATGGCGCCAATGAGCCTTGCAACGCGTTTTCTCTAAGACTGGCTGCGCGCCTTTTTTTCTGCTCCGCGCGCGGCATTTTAAGCGTATCAATCCGCTTCGTTTTCGACCGGCCCGCGGACCCAGGGTGGCTGATTCGCAACTTGCGAGTTTGCATAAGCAATGCTTTACTTGGCCCGCTCGTGGGGTCGCACGAGCCTTCGCCTTTCACTCCTTTGCACCAGGAGCCTTTTGTGCGCCACACTCATCTTGTTTGCACGTGCCTTGCGCTCGCCCTGCTGGTCACAGTTGCTCGTGCAGAGCCGGCCGAGACCGTTGGCCGTAGCGCCGCGAAGTTGCTCTACGTGCAGGACTTCAACAACGCCGCCAGCCTGGGTACGGGCTCGAACATCAAAACCTCGTGGCCGCTGGGGCATGGCGTGCATTCCGCTTCGACAGCGGCCGAAGTGCAGATTTACGTCGACCTGCAAGCAAAAGAAAAATGGGGCGGCGCAAACCCCTACTCTTTCAGCGACGGCGTCTTGAAGATCACCGCCGCGCCGACGCCGGGCTTGCCGGCACCCTTCACTTACACCAGCGGCCTGGTGTGCACGGCGGGCAAATTCGCCTTCACCTACGGCTATGCCGAGGCGCGGATCAAAATGCCCAGCGGCAAAGGATTTTGGCCGACGTTCTGGATGATGAAAGACAACGGCAAAGAAAACCAGACCTGGCCGCCGGAAGTCGACATCGCT
>CAMFLN010000442.1 GCA_945957305.1 uncultured Planctomycetaceae bacterium
TTGCCGATGTTAAAGTCCTCGCCGATGGCTTTTTCTTTTTCGATGCAGCCCATCATGGCGTCGCAGAAGTCGTCGATATAGCACCACGACCGCAATTGGCTGCCATCGCCGAGCATGGTGACGTCCTTGTCGGCCACAGCCCGGACGCAGAAGCGCCCGACCGCGTTATCGGTCTTGCGCATCGGTCCGAAAATATTGAAAGGACGCACAATGACCGTGGGGAGTTTGAAGTCGCGGTAGTAAGCCCACACGATGTGTTCGGCGGCCAGCTTGCTCGAGGCGTAGCACACACGCGCATCGTTGGCGGTGCTGACCAGGCAATTCGCCCCTTCCCGGGCATCCATCACGTTACCGTAAACTTCGCTTGTCGAAATATTCACGATGCGTTCGATGCGCGGATTGTGGCGGGCCGCTTCGAGCACGTTACGCGTGCCGAACAGCACGGTGTCGATCGTGTCGCGCGCGTTGTCGATGACCTTGCGCACGCCCAGAATCGACGCATAGTGCAACAGGATCTGGCAGCGCGAAACTTCTTCTTGCACTTGCTCCAGGTTGCGCACGTCTCCCTGCACCTTGCGGACGCGGCTGTCTTTAGCCAGCGCGCTGTAGGTGAGGGCGCCGTTCAGATCGATGTCGAACAGAGTGACTTCGTTGCGCTCGACCAACCGCTCCGCGATGTGCGTTGCGATGAAGCCGGCCCCGCCCGTAATCAGTACCTTCTTACCAGAGATCATTCAGCACTCCTCGCGTGTCTGTCGCGGCCCGACACTACGGCCGCCGTGCAAAAATTAATCCTGCGCCTCTGCGGTCGAACGCCCCGGCGCACGTGATGTCATGGGAATTCGTTCTACGTTCTGCTTTTGCGGTGGCTGCGCACCACTTTTAACAACGCCGCGCTGACGTAATCCTGTTCCTCGAACGTCAACCCGGTGAAAATCGGTAACGACAGGGCCGAGCGTTCGAACTCAAGGGAGTTGGGGAAGTCGCGATCGGTAAAGGGGCCGCATTCCGCGAATACCCTTTGCTTGTGCAGCGAGGGATAGTACAGCCGTGTGGCCACGCCTAATTCGGCCAGTTCGTCGGCCAGCTGGTCGCGGGTGGCGTCCAATTTGTTCAACTGGAAACGCACTGTGTACAGCTGGAAATTGATGTCCTCCAGCGAGCGCCGCCAGGGAACGAGGATCGCGTCCTCGTCGGCAAACGCGGCGTCGTAGCGCAGCGCCTTCTCTCGTCGCATTTCTATGATCTTGTGCAATTTGCCTAGTTGGCAAATCCCGACGGCCGCCGCGACTTCGTTCAGGCGGTAATTGAAGCCGAGCAGATCCCATTGGAACTTGCCCGAGTCGCCGAAGTTGCGAATCAGCCGGCACTGATCGGCCAGATGATCGTTGTCGGTAACGATCATTCCTCCTTCGCCCGTCGTCATCGGCTTGGTCGGCGTGAAGCTGAAAATGCCGATATCACCAATGGTGCCCGAGAACTTGTCATCGCGATAGCGTGCCAGGTGGGCTTCGGCGGCATCTTCGAGGATGTGCAGGCCGTGCTTCTGCGCCAGGTCCAGAATCGGTTGCATCTCGGCCGTCTGTCCGGCGTAATGTACGGGCACGATGGCCTTAGTGCGCGGCGTGATCAATGACGCCAGCCGCTCGGTATCAAGGCAATAATCGGTCAGCGTGATGTCGCACAGCACGGGGCGGGCGCCTAACACCATGGCGGCCGTGGCCGACGAGATGAATGTCATGTTCGGCGCGATCACTTCGTCGCCGGGTTTGATTCCCAGGGCCTGCAACGAGACGAGCAAGGCAATCGAACCGTTCGAGACGGCGATCGCGTGCTTGACCTGCATGGTCTGCGCGAACTGTTCTTCGAACTCAGCAACCTTCGGCCCTTGGCAAAGCCAGCCGGAACGTACAACTTCGGCAGCGGCGGCTGGCTCGGAGTCGTCGAACCAGGCGCGGGCCAACGGCACTTTTTTGCCAACGTCTCTGAACAACCAATCTTTCGCCGCGGGAGTGGACGGGGCGCTCATACGATGCTTCTCGAAATCAATTTGAGATGTGAATTCACCCGCGAGGCGCTCTTTCGACAAGCTCTCATAAAAGTAGCTTGCCAGCGGTCGGCGCGCACTCCGTTCCCATGGGTGACAGGAGACCCTAAGTAAATGTCGATTTCGCTTGTTGCCGGAACGTTTGCACGATTGGTGCTCCGGCAGTGTTCTGTTGATTACCGAATGGAAGCCATTTCGCCGCAGGGACCGCCGCAGCTTGGGCCGTTCGTCACGATTCTACGACGTGTCAGGGCCTTTGCGAGCGGTGCTGCTCAAATTTAGTAGGTGTTTGCCAGCCTTGCGTTGCGACTCGACGACAGCCGTTGCCTAGAAGCAACGAGCGACCAGGCAACTCGTCTACGCCCCCGTAACGAGAGACGCTTCAGCCCTGTGCGGCGCGGCGAAAAGTTGGCGAAAACGCACACCTGCCGACCATGCCGGTGGGCAGAGGTCTAAAGGTGAAACCGGCCAGGGCTGTCTGCGTGCACGCAGCTAGGTTGCATTCGTTGATGTGGGGGCCTCGCTGGCCGGGGTTGTTTCGGCAGACGGCGCCGGTTGATCAGGGAACAAGGCGCCATTGGCGGCGGGGATAAACTTACGCATGAAATCCACAGCCGGATTCTGTTCGATCGGCTGACCGGGCATGGGGACCATGGTAATGAAGTACAACTTGTAGAGCGCTGGCTGACCGACCAGGGCCACACGAGGGAGCTTGGGGGCGAGCCACTGGCCGTCATAGCTCCAGGTCCAAAACACCCGCAGGTATTGCGTGCCCGTGTGCTCTTCCTTCTTGAAGACCGTCGTGTAGCATTCGACCGGACCGGCGTCGGTCTCGACGTTGTACTGAATTTCCGGATTCATCATCTGGTAGCCGGCCGCGACATAACACTGCGTAGGAACGTGCTGCGCTACCCCGCGAAAACGGCCGCTGACCAGCGAAATATTGACAGCCTGTCCCGAGAGGCGATTCGTGTACACGCGTCCTAGCGAAGCGTCGGCTTCGGCCACCTCACGCTCGCGAGGATCCATCGCTTCCTGGTCCTTGCCTTCCCAATCGCCAATGTTCATCGGCAGGTTCTGCAGGCGATCAGCAAACTGCTGCAGAATGACCTTGTCGTCCCCCGCGCCGAACGCGCCACCCCAATAAGCGCGGACCAGGCCCGTGCTGACAATCAAAAGTGCAGCAATTCCGGGGGCGATATACGATTTCATGATGATCTGCTCTCAGATATTGAGACGCGTGCAGCCTTCGCAGTGCAGCGTCGATAATTACAGTCGAAAGTTAAGTTCGCGCGGAATAGGCCCGATAGGTTGCCTCGGTTCGTTCGCCATTGATGACGGCGCCTAATACGTGGATGCCGACAGAGCGCAACTGCTCGCTGGCCTCGTAGACCTTGGCAGCCTGACTCACTTCCCGCATGACGCACAGGATTGCCGCGTCGACGTGCTGCCCCATCATCGAAGCGTCAGCGATGCTTAGCACCGGCGCCGAATCGACGATGATGAAGTCAAACCGCGCCCGCAAAGTGTCGAAGGAATCTCCCACACCTTCTTTGCTGAGAGCCTGGATGCTTTCCAGGTCGTATTGACCTGCCGATATCATCCACAGCCCCGCGACGCGCGTCGGGCGGATTACATCGTCGATTTCTGTCTCGCCGCGGAGAATCTCACACAGGCCGGGTTCCAGCGGCAGTTCGAACAAGCGATGGGCCGTCGGGCGACGCAGGTCGCCGTCGACTAGCAGCGTGCGGCGGCCGCAACGTGCCAGGCTCGCCGCCAGCTGGCTGGCAACCGTCGTTTTGCCCTCGCGATCCAGGGCACTGGTCACCATCACCACCCGCATGGGCTCGGACACTGCGCTGTGAATCAAGTTCGTCCGCACGGTGTCGATCGATTCAACCAGCAAGCGGTTCAGGTCGCCATTGGCGGCAGCCAAGGCCTTGCGGCCCGGACGCGAAACGCTGGGTAGCGCGCCCACGACGCGCAGGCCCAGTCCATCGCTCAATTGCGTTGAAGAACTGATGCGACGAGCCTGGAATTCGAAGAAGGCCACGGCCAAGCCGATCATGCAAAAGACAGCAAAGCCGCTGAAGCCGACGAGGCCGGCCTTGCGTTTCACGCTGGCGCCGGCCGGTGCGATTGCGTCGTCCAGTTTCGAGACGCGCGCCGGAGCCGATTTTTCCAGCTGAATCGTATGCAGCTGACGATTC
Organism: uncultured Planctomycetaceae bacterium; assembly: GCA_945957305.1. Lineage (GTDB taxonomy): Bacteria > Planctomycetota > Planctomycetia > Pirellulales > JACPPG01 > JACPPG01. Next base: position 4,258 of record CAMFLN010000442.1, read on the forward strand.
AAATCATCCAGGACCTGTTGCAGGGTCTTGGTGCGTTGACGCTTGTTGTCCAGCTCGGCCGTGTCGCGCTTGATCTTCATGAGCTGCTCTTTATGTTC
>CAMFLN010000443.1 GCA_945957305.1 uncultured Planctomycetaceae bacterium
ACATGACTGAGCGGCCCGGCCGCGAGCACGCCGAATCCGAACAGCGCCACCGCCAGCGGCATTCCGTCGCTGGCCGAGAACGGACCAAGCCGGGCTTCGTCGCGCAGATGACGATGTCCGATCTTCATGGCCGCCAAGCGCTGGTCGCCGGCATGCGTGCGCCGGACCGGCCACGCAAAGACCGCCAGCGTGACCACGGCCGCCGCGACAGTCATCATCACCAGGTACGTCACGGGGCGATGACGCTCGATGCCAATCGCGATTTTGATCGTGCCGATCGCCACGGCCAGTGTCATAACCGCCAGCGGCACAACGTAGGCGATGAAGCGCCGCTGCGATGTCAGCAAGAGTCCACTTGCTTCGAGCGAGGTGGCGATTCTTGTCAGCGACTCATCGCTGCCGTGATTCAATTCGAACCATGTCGCGCCGCGCGGCGCCGGAGGCATGGCGCTATGGACCGCCTGTTCGAGGAAGTGGCGATTCGACACAACATTGTCCGTGCGTCCCAAACGTTGCCTAATTGCTTTAACGAGCACGGCCTCTTTCTCGGCCAGCAATCGGGCGGCGGCAGTTTTTACCGCCCACTTCGGACCGCCGCTGAGATAGGCGGCCTGATAGGCATCGAGCGATTCAACATCTGCAACGCCCGGTTCGCGAGCTACATACTTTGCCAATAGCCGCGTGGCGAAGGCCAGTCCAAAAGCAATCACCAACAGCAAGGCATAGAACTGCAGAAACTCCGGCCCCTTCATTTCGAAGGGATCGAAACCGGCGCCCCATAAGGGGAGTGGCGCGAGGGCCATCATCGCCAACCCTGCGGCCCACCGCCTGCCACGCGATTCCGTGCGTCGCCAGAATTCCGGCTTGCGGATCATCCAGTAGCCGTCGGTCTTGTTGATTGCTGGCCGCTCGCGCGGCGCGAAGCGCTCGTCGCTGGGAGGCCAGATATCGGCCGGCGGCGGGCTACCGAAGAGGCGCCGATAACTTGTCAGGGTCGCGGCGTACATCCGGCGATGCTTTGAGTTTTCCTGCCCGCCGCCGCGCGAAGGTTCGTGGTGCAGCGGACGTCCGAGTACTTCGCCGCAAAGTCGTTCCCAGTAGGAGCGACTGTAGATCAAATGTAAGTGCCATGCTTCGTCGACGTCTTCGGGCGGACAAACCGGATGCCCGGCGGCCATAGCCAGGAAAAGAAAACGCCGATATTCGGCCATGACGCGCGACGCGTACTCTCGGCTCCAGGAATTTTCTTCAGCCAGTCGCGCGGCAAACGGACGCGCCGTGCCTGGCTCGTCGAAGGCGAACGCCTGAATCTGGTCAAAGAGTTGCTTTTGCTTCGTGTCCATCTGCCACCTCCAAAATGAGAAGGAACGCTTCTTGGGCACTTTGCACGCCACTGGTTCGAGGGCTCAAAGCATGGGGATACCTCCTGTCGCCGGTTCGTAGCCCAGCGATTCATAAAGGCGCGCGGCCGCCGTCCAGCCGACGTGTGTCTCGAGGAAGACTTCACGATGCCCCAATTCCCAGGCACGGGTTTCCAGCGTCTCTAGCAAGTGGCGGCCAACTCCGCGGCGCCGCCAGGTTGGCGCGACAGCCAGCCAATGCACAGCCGGCACGATCGCTCCCCCTACCGCCCGATCGGCAAGTACGACCGTCCCCACAGCGAACGGGCTCCCACCCCCTGGCTCAGCAGCCATGGCGAACCACAGCCGCTCGGGTCGCCACCACGGACGGCCGATCAGATCGGCTTCGAAGTCGGCCACGGTCCACCGCTGTACCCCCGGCTTCGCTCGAGCAAAGGCCCGATGGCGCAGTTCGAGCCAAGTGGGGATATCGCGGGAGTCGTGGTAGTGCCGCAGGGCAATACCGGGCAGAACCCTCGGGCGAGGGCAGTCGGAAAGGCGTTTGACGAGTTGCAGGACAGTGGCCATAGCCTCCATTGATTGTCCAGGACAATTCAAAGGGACGAAACCCACCCTTTTTGGTGGTTTTACTGGGCTGTCTCAACGCGGATTTGGCCAGATTGCGAGATGACGTTGATAGATTGTGATAGATTTCATTCACAGAATCATTGAGAATCCGGTCGATTTCCGTCATAATAAACGGACTTCTGGACGAGATTCGGCTAAAACCTCTCGGAATTGACCCACGTGCTTGCCGAAGAAAGGCGGTCCCGTTTGTTGGAACTTGTCCGCACACGCGGATTTGCGGCGCTGCCGGATTTGGCCGATGCGCTGGCAGTCTCCGAGTCGACGGTCCGCCGTGATCTAGACTTTCTCGAAGACGCCGGCACAGCCAAGCGCACCCATGGCGGAGTGTTCTACACCGGTTCTTCGCCGAAACTGCCCCACTTCGACGAGCGGCAGCCGGCCCAGTGGGACAAGAAGAAAGCCATCGCGGCCCGCGCCGCCCAATTAGTGCAGGACGGCGACACACTGCTGCTGGACGGCGGGACCACGACCTATGAAATGGCCCGACTGCTGGTCGGGCGGCATTTGCAGATCGTCACCAACTCGCTGCCGGTGGCCAACTTGTTTGCCGCGGGAGCCACGACCGATCTGATCCTGGTCGGCGGTTACGTCTATCCACGCACCGGCGTGTCGCTTGGTCCTTACGCCAATCAGATGCTCGCGTCGCTCAATGTGCGCCGCACGGTGCTGAGCGTGGCGGGCATCAATGACCGCGGCTTTTTTAATAGCAACCTACTCTTGGTCGAGACCGAGCGGGCGATGCTCAACGCCTCGGAAGAGGTCATCGTCGTGGCCGACAGCACGAAGTTCGGCCACCAGAGCCTGGCCCACCTGTGCCCGCTCGACCGCGTCGATTACCTGGTCGTGGATCATGAAATCGACGACACCTGGCGCAAAAAGATCGAAGCGGCGGGCGTACAACTCGTCGTCGCTGCCCCACCTGGCGCACAACCTGTGAATCACTCATGAGCCTGGCTACGACTTTCAAACCATCGGATTTTGATCGCTCGACGATCGAACGAATCGTGCGCGAGATTATCCTCGCGCAATCGAGCGCTCCGCCCGCTACGCCCAAGCTGGTCGTCAGCATTTCGGCGCGGCACGTCCATTTGACCGACGAGCACGTCGAAACTTTGTTCGGCCCCGGCCGCACCCTGACGCCGCAAAAACCGCTGTATCAAGACGGCTTTTACGCCGCGGAAGAAACCGTGATGGTCGTCGGTCCGCGGCGCCGCATGCTTCCCAGCGTGCGCGTGCTCGGGCCTACGCGACCGTTCAGCCAGGTCGAACTGGCGTTCACTGACGGCATTTCGCTCGGTATCGATCTGCCGGTGCGCGCCAGCGGCAAGATCGCCGGCACCCCCGGCTGTGTGCTGGTCGGCCCAAGCGGCGTCGTGGAATTGAAGGAAGGAGTGATTCGTGCCGAACGTCACGTGCACATGAGCAACGAGCATGCGGCGTTCTATGGAGTGAAAAACGGCGATCGCATGCGATTGCGCATCGAGTCGTCGTGCACCACGGTGTTCGAAGATCTGCTCGTCCGCGCGGATGCGACGAGCAAGCTGGAAGTGCATATCGATACCGACGAAGGCAACGCCGTCGATTTGGATCACGCCACCAAGGTGGAGTTATTGAAGCAGTAAGCCGTCCTCGTGGGACGGTTGATTCTTAAGACGTACAGCTAGTTTTGTCTCGTTTTTTCGGAGTACTAGTCACATGGCAAAAGCGATGGAAGCGTTGGGCATGATCGAGACCAAGGGTTTCGTCACCCTGGTCGAAGCGACCGACGCAATGATCAAGGCCGCGAACGTTGAATTTCTCGGCTGGGACAAAGTGGGCAGCGGACTCGTCACAGCGTTCGTCACCGGCGACGTGGCCGCGGTGAAAGCTGCGACCGATGCCGGCGCCGCGGCTGCCGGCCGTATCGGCGAAGTCGTCAGCGTGCAGGTCATTCCTCGCCCGCACGACGATCTGCGCGCCGTGATGCCTGGCTCGGGCGGCCAAGGGGGCGACTGAGGGAATGATGAGTGATGAATGCAGAATGATGAATACAGAATGGGAGCCGCTTCCCACCGTATTCACGTTCATCATTCATCATTGTGCATTCTGCATTTTTTGATTTCGATTCCAGCGAACCAACTACATAAGGCATTACGACTATGCAAGACGCGATTGGATTAGTGGAAACCAAGGGGCTCGTCGCACTCGTCGAAGCGACTGATGCGATGGCCAAGGCCGCGAACGTGAAGATCGTGAAGAAGATCGCCATCGGCGGCGGTTTGGTGACGGCCGTGGTGCAGGGCGACGTCGGCAGCGTGCGTGCGGCCGTCGAAGCAGGCGCTGCAGCCGCGACCAAGGTCGGCGAGCTGACCGCCAGCCACATCA
>CAMFLN010000444.1 GCA_945957305.1 uncultured Planctomycetaceae bacterium
AGGTGCAGAGCGTCCGCTGGTGCCGCGCTCTTCTGGTCATTGTCAAAATAAATGAATACGGATTTCTGCCGACGTCGCCACGCCTTGGCTTTCGTCGCCCATCGATCGAGTGCTGTCTTGGAATAATGCTCTTTGTATCGGCCCCCTGGCCCGTGCAAGCGAATATACACATGGCGACGAGATCATGGGTGCGGGAGCGTCGGCATGGTCGGACACGCACAGCGACACGTCATGATCGGCAAGTAATCGGAAAATGCGTCGGCTGTACCATGACGCGTGACGAAATTCGAAGGCGTAATTCCGCTTACTATTCAGCATGTCTATGAAGCGGGCCAGGCGTTCATAATCGCACTGAAAATTCGGTGGGAGCTGAAATAGAACGGGCCCGGCTTTCGCGCCAAGGAGCCGCAATCGCGTTTCCATGAGCTTGAAGGAGGAGCGACTGCTTTTGCCGAGCCGTTTCCAGTGTGTAATGAACTTCGAGGCCTTCCAGGCAAACAAAAAATCGTCCGGCGTTCTTTTGCGCCAGTCGCGTACCGCCGTTGTCGTGGGAGTCCTATAAAATACGCCGTTGAGTTCGGCAGTGTCGAACTGCGTCGCGTAATATTCGAGATGATGTTTGACCATCAACTCGGACGGATAGAAACGCGCTCGCCACGACGCGTAATGCCAGCCAGACGTGCCTATCCGAACTCTCGGCATGGGTGATCGTACTCCCTGGCTTGCAATGGATCGTCCGCACTCAAGTTCCAGTTTTTTGAAGCGGGGAGGAGCCCGGTGTGAAGGTTCCATGTCGATTTGTTGGCAGAGGATGTCTTTTGCCAAGGCGGACCGCGCTGGCTTGCACTAGGGTCAAGCGAAAGAAACGCCTGAGGGGAGGTACGTCGAAGGCCGGGTATTGGCCCAGACGAAACGTCGAGATTTCATCCCCAATGCACGTTCTTTTCGTGACATCTGAATTCGACGATTTCGTTCGCGTAGGGGGCTTGGGAGCGGTTTCCGCTGCGCTGCCTCGGGCCCTCAGGGCAAATGCCGATGTTCGGGTCATACTGCCGGGTTATCGGTCGGTACTGCAAAACGTTGGAAGCCTCGAAATTGTCGGACATTGTCCGGCGATTGCCGAGCTGCCGCCTTGCGATATTGGAAAAGTCGAAACCGAAGACGGTCTTCCAGTCTTCCTGGTTTTGTGTCCTTCGTTATATGACAGGTCCGGCAATCCTTATGGAGACGAGAACGGACGCGACTGGCTCGATAACGATGTCCGGTTCGCACGTTTCGCGTCCGCCGCTGCTGCGCTTGCCTGCGGCGAGGTCGATCCTTGCTGGCGCGCCGATCTCGTTCATACCAATGACTGGCAGGGCGCGCTCACGCCCGCCTACCTTGCCTGGCGCGGCGCAAGACCGGCCACGCTTCTGACCATCCACAACCTCGCCTACCAGGGCTTGTTTTCCCGTTCGACGTTGCGGCGCATCGGAGCGCCGGAGAGCTCATTCGCAATCGACGGCCTGGAATTCTACGGCAAGGTGTCTTTCCTGAAGGCCGGGCTGATCTACTCGTCGCATCTCACCACGGTCAGCCAGACCTACGCTCGCGAGATTACGACGCCTGAATTTGGCTGCGGCTTGCAGGGCGTTCTCGCGAAGCGGCATCAGGAGCAGCGCTTGAGCGGGATCCTGAATGGGATCGACGAGTCGTGGGATCCGCGTACCTGCCCTACGCTTGCAGCGCCCTTCGCCGCCGGAGAGTGGCGGGGCAAGCGTGAAAACGCCGATCATGTCCGCAAAGAATTCGGTTTGGCGGTCTCGCGCGGACCCCTGTTCGGGCTCGTAGCGAGGCTCGTTCATCAGAAAGGCGTCGATCTCGTGCTGGGTGCCGCGGAAACAATTGTAAACTCGGGCGGACAACTGGTGATCATGGGCCGGGGCGAGCCCCGTTTCGAGCAGGCCTTGCAGGTCGCGCAACAGGGAAGGCCCGGCTCGATCAGTGTTTCGCTGGATTTCAACGATGCAGGAGCGCGACGCATCTTCGCGGGCAGTGATTTCACACTGATGCCATCTCGCTTCGAACCCTGCGGTCTCAGTCAGATGTACGCGCAACGGTTCGGCTCCTTGCCGATCGGGCGAAAGACCGGCGGCTTGTCGGAAACCATCAGCGACGGGGAGACGGGATTTCTGTTTGCCGATGCGTCGCCGGAATCCTTCTTGAGCGGAATCTGTCGTGCGTTCGGCGCCTATGCCGACAAAGCCAGGCTGAACAGCATGCGCAGTGGAGCAATGCGACAGTCTTTCGGCTGGAGTCGATCGGCCGACGAGTACAGAAAGCTCTATTCAAGGCTGGGGCACGGGATGGCGATCGCAGCCTGATCAGCGCTGGACGGCCAACACGGCGATCGGAAGCCCGGCGAACACGTTTTCAAGAGACTGTTCGTCTCCGAGCGGACGATTGCGCAGAAGATCTTGCAATCTCGCAGATGAGGGCAAATCCAGGTTTCCGCGCCACCCGCGTGGCCATTCGCGGCCGCCATTCGTCAAGGGCGCAAAATGTCTGCCAGCCAGAACGATGACTTCGTCCTTACCTTGGCTGCGCGAAAAGCCGATGACATTGTTGCCGTGTTGTCCAACGGCATTCAATGGTTGATAGCTGCCGTGCCGAAAAAGCGCCGAGTTCTGATTTCTGATTCGCAAAAGCTCGCGCATGAGTATCAGTTTGATCTTGCCGTCGCCCCAGCTTCCCACGAGCGCATCCCAATCCGCGGCTTCCTGCAGGAGGCGGTCGCGCTGTTCGTAATCGACCGCGCGCCGGTTGTCGGGGTCCACGAGGGAGAGATCGAACAATTCGGTGCCTTGAAAGAAGTCGGGGACACCCGGCAGGAACATCTTGAGCGTTAACTGCGAGAGACTATTGAGGGCGCCCAGCAGTGAAGGGCGCTGCGCGAATTCATTGAAATCGGTCAGAAAGGCGGAGGAGTGTTCTGGCGACAGCAGCGTGCCGACGAAATTTGTCAGCGTCTCCTCATAGTCCTGCTTCGGGTTGGTCCAGCTGGTAAACTCTTTGCCCTCTCTTGCGGCCTTAAGCGCGTAGGCCTGCATCCGCCGGACGAATTCCTCGCCATAAGGGTTCGAGGGCCAAGCGCCAATCAGGGCCTGATAAATCAGATATTCATGCGCGGGCGCCGGGTGGCGACGATGTCCCGAAATTTCGGTTTGGGGACGGACCATGCGGGACCAGCGCATCACAGCGTCGCCCCAGTCATCGCTAAGCTCTGACAATGCCAGAATGCGCATTCGCGCGTCTTCGCCTCGCTTGGTGTCGTGCGTCGCAGTCGCGATCAGGGCATGCGGCTCGGTAACGGCAGCCTGTTCCTGGCGCTGGTGGAATGTTTCGAGACGGGTATCGGGGGAGGCCGGTTCGCCGCCGACTTCGTTGAGGGCGATCAGTCGATTGTACCTGTAAAAGGCGGTGTCCTCGAGGGACTTGGCCATCAACGGGCCGGTGAACTGCTGAAGCTTCATCGCGAAGTTGCGGACACGAGGCGTGCTGTAGGATGCGTTCTCGCTCAGGTCGGTGGTGATTGCCTGCTGCAGAAATTCGAAAATCTCCGGATCGGGCCCGCGCCAATCCGCGCGTGCGCGGGAGATGGCACCGGCGATCACCGTGCGATCGTGCTCGGACGCGCCGCCGACCGCGATGTAGGTGCGGTAGACTGGAAATTCCAAAACATACGCTTGCAGAGCGGCGCGCAGACGGTCCTGGGTGAAGTCCCGCGTTGCGAAGGCGCCGGCCGCAATGCGCGACAGCGCGCGGGTCAACACCGTGAATTCGCTGGCGAGCATGGTATCCAATACGATGCGCTTCGCCATTTTGACGATCGATTCAAAGCTGGCGTTTTCCTTCGTGAACGAACGCCAGATCGTGTCGAGCCGGTCCAGTCCTCGCTCGTCGAGGAGAACATGCGCAATGTGATTGAGCCGCTCATAGCCGGTCGTGCCGGCCACGCCAATGAGGTCGGGGAGCGGCTCATTTTCGCCGAGGATTTTTTCAATCAGGAGGTAAAAGTATTGATTTCGTGTCGTCGCTTCAGTTCGTCGAATGAGGTCTTGCAGCCGCCGGGTATATTGGGCGGGATCGCGCAATCCATCGATGTGGTCGAGCCGTATGCCCTGTAACTTGCCGTCCGCGATGAGGCGCGCCAGAAGACCGTGCATCCGCCGGAACGTAGGGGGGTGCTCCGGACGCAGCCCCGCCAGGTCGTTGATATCGAAAAATCTCCGATAGTTGATCGCTGAGAAGGCTACGCGCCAATAGGCGAGGTGGAAGTTCTGCCGCTCGAGCAGCCGGTGCAACAG
>CAMFLN010000445.1 GCA_945957305.1 uncultured Planctomycetaceae bacterium
GAGCTATTCGTCGCATCCGGTGCCGCTCTTGGCCGGCGCCGTGGGTTACTTCGGCTACGAAGCGGGGCATTTTGTCGAGGACATGCCCGACCTCGGCGCGGACGATCTGGCGTTGCCGGACGTCTATTTCATGTTTCACGACGTCCTGCTAGCGCACTGCCATCAGACAGACCGTTCGTTCCTGTCGGTATTGGGTCGCGGCGCCACCGAGGGTGCAGCGCGCAAAAGGGCCGGTCGATTGCGCGACGAGATGCTGCACAGGATCGCGGAATTCGAGGCGCACCCACCCGCGGTACAGTGGACCGGCCCGGAGCCAGAGCTGGCCGCGCAAACTCCGCTGGAGGTAAAGTCTCGCTTCGACTTGGATGGCTATTGCACGCTTGTCGAGCGTTGCAAAGAGCACATCCTGGCCGGCGATATTTTCGAGGTCTGTTTGACGCATCGTCTCGAAGCGCCGCTGGTGGGCCAGCCGTGGGATTTATACCAGGAGCTGCGCCGCATCAATCCCGCGCCGTTTGCTTCGTACCTGCAACTGCCCGAAGCACATGTGATCTCTTCCTCGCCCGAGCGCTATATCAGCCTGGGGTCGGACCGGGTGGCTGAAAGCCGCCCGATCAAGGGGACGCGCCGTCGCGGCGCCACTCCGGAAGAGGACAAGGAGATCTACCAGGAGCTGTTTTCCTCGGTCAAGGATCGCGCCGAAAACGTGATGATTGTCGACTTGGTGCGCAACGACTTCGGTCGCGTTTGCAAGTTTGGCAGCGTGCACGTGCCGGAACTGATGATCGTCGAGCCGTATGCCACGGTGTTCCAGATGGTCTCGACAATCCGCGGCGAGTTGGAGGAGGGTCTCGACGCGCTCGACCTCGTGCGGGCCTCTTTCCCAGGCGGATCGATGACCGGGGCGCCTAAGATCGAGGCCATGAAGATCATCGATCGCCTGGAGCCGGTGAAGCGCGGCATCTATTCCGGAGCGATCGGGTATCTCGACTTTTCCGGCACGATGGACCTGTCGATCGTGATCCGCACGCTCGTCGAACGCCAGGGACAGTGTTACTTCAATGTCGGCGGCGCCATCGTGGCCGACAGCATTCCGCAGGCCGAATACTACGAGACTCTCGACAAAGCCCGCGCCTTGATCACGGCGCTGCGAAACGTCAAGGCGTGCCAGCAAGGCGTGCCAGGCGGTGCGCCATGAAGACGGTCATCCTCGATAACTACGACTCGTTCACGTTCAATCTCTACCAATACCTGGGCGAGATTGATGAACGGCCGCTCGTTTATCGCAATGACAAAATCTCGTTCGACGAATTAGTCGATATCGAGCCCGAGCGAATCATCATCTCGCCGGGTCCCGGCAGCCCTGCCGATCCGGCTTACTTCGGCATCTGCCAACAGGTGATTCTCGAACTCGGCCCGCGCATTCCCATTTTAGGTGTTTGCCTGGGGCACCAGGGCATCATTCATGCCTTGGGGGGACGTGTGATCAAAGCTGGCGAAGTCATGCACGGTAAGACTAGCTATGTGTTTCACAACGGTCATGCGATGTTCCGCAACGTGCCCCGCGCGTTCGAGGCCATGCGGTACCACTCCTTGGTGGGCGATCCGACAACGATTCCCGACTGTCTCGAGGTCACGGCCAAGACCTGGGACGAAGTGATTATGGCTGTCAGGCATCGTGACTTTCCGATTTACGGCATTCAGTTCCACCCCGAATCGATCGGCACGTCGCCTGGCAAGCAACTGCTGCGCAACTTTTTGTTTGGCGACCACGGAGGGCGCAATTGAACTTCCCACGATATACCTCCATTGTTTTTCTGGCAGTGCTGTGATTCGTTTCGAGCTCGCTTGGCTGCGATCTGGAAATAATCGCGGGCTGCGCCTGGTTTAGCGCCACGATTGACCACGATGAAATTCGCTTTCCTGATTCACCCGCTGTCGGACGAGACGGACTACGTACTCCATTTCGGCGCCGGTTCCTTGCAGAATCGCTGGGGCACCGACCCCGTCGGCTTCTGTCGCGCCGTCCACCAAGCCGTCTCGTCGTACGAAGATGTCCTGACCGACGAAGCGGCGCTCGCTCCTTGTGTCGCCGATGAAATGGACGGGCTGGTGTCGCGCACCGGCGCCACGGCCGATGGCCGACTGTTTCAGATTCCTATGGATGCGCTGCAAATCCTGGAGAACCAGGCGCAAGCCATGGAGTACATGGAGCAGGCCGTCGACATGGCCACGCGCTGGGGCGCCAGGATCGTGGGACTGGGGTCGATGACGGGCATCGTCGGCGGGCAGGGCAAGTATCTCGCCGATCGCGGCACGGTTCCCGTCACGACCGGCAATTGCCTCACGGTCTTTGCCGCCGTGGAAAATGTATTTCAAATCTGCCGCGAGCTGGAACTCGACTTGTCGCATGAGACGATCGCGGTCGTGGGGATTCCGGGCAGCATCGCCACCGCCTGCGCGCGATTGTTGGCGCCGCATTGCGGCAAGCTCTTGCTGGTCGGTCGCCGCCCCTCGGAGCGGGCGCGCTCGTTGGCCAAGGAGCTTGGCGCGTCGCTGTCGTTCGACATTCCACAAGCGCTGGACCGGGCCAAGATCGTCGTTTCCGCCACTTCAGCCGGTCATTGCATCGAGCAATCCATGCTCCGCCCCTGGAGCATCGTGGTGGACGTTGCCATTCCTACGGACGTCTGTGAATCCCACGCCACGCGCGACGATGTGCTGGTGCTCTCCGGCGGTTTGACCCAAATCCCCGATTGCATGCCGCGCACCAGCAAATTCCTTTGGTTCCACCACGGCATGGTCCCCAGTTGCCTGGCTGAAACGATGGTACTGGCGCTCGAGAATCGCCCCGAGTGCCTATCGCTCGGGCGGAACTTGGACATCGAGCGGATCCGACAGATCGGCGCCACAGCACAGTCGCATGGCTTCGACTTCTCGCGATTTTTTTCTTTTGGTCTGCCGCTGGATGACGCGGTGCTGACCCGCTTTCGCAAAGCGAAAAGTCGGCCGCCGCGCAGGTCCTTGGCCGACAAGCGCCGCGCAAACGGCAGCGCAGCAAGCCATGGCGAAGTAAGCCAGGGCAACGGCGCCGCACCCGAGGCGACGAGCAACGGAAAACATGCCACACCCCCGATGTTGTCGGTGAAGGAACTCGCCTCGCGCGCCGAAAAGCTGCATGCGCGTCACTTGAATCCGGTACTGGTGGCGCTCGGCGGCAAGGGGGGCTTCGTTAAGACGTTTGTTCGTGGCGAAGGGGCCTATTTATGGGACGCCGAGGGAAAGCGTTACCTCGATTTCGTCTCTGGTTTTGGATCGGTCAATCTGGGGCACAATCACCCCGCGGTCGCGGCGGCGATCGCACAGGCATTGCAACAGCAGGCCCCCGGCTTTGCGCAATCGGCGGTGAATCCCTACGCGGCTCACCTGGCCGAAGAGTTAATCGCCGCCGCACCGAACGGCCTGGAAATGGCCTTCCTCTGCAATTCCGGCACCGAGTCCGTCGAGGCGGCGATGAAGCTCGCACGCAAGGCGACCGGTCGCACAGGGTTTCTGCATTGCCAGCGCTCCTTTCATGGAAAATCGCTGGGCTCGCTGTCGATCACGGGCAACCCGGAATATCAAAAGCCGTTCGGGCCGCTCGTGCCTGGCTGCGAAAGCATCCCCTTTGGCGATACCGCGGCGCTGGAGCGCGCGCTAGTCGCGGGGCACTTCGCTGCATTTTTTGTCGAGCCGGTGCAAGCCGAGGCGGGGATGATTGTTCCGCCCGAGCATTATTTGCGCGACGCCCAGGAATTGTGCCGCGAGCATGGCACCCTGCTGGTCGTCGACGAAGTCCAGACCGGCATGGGACGCACCGGCGCCATGTTCGCTGTCGATCCACAAGGTGTCGAACCGGACATTATGACGGTGGCGAAATCGTTGGGCGGGGGGCTGATGCCGATCGGGGCCATGCTGTGCCGGCGCGAGCTGTGGCAGAAGGCCTACGGCAGCCTCGACCACTTCGCCCTTCATACCAGTACATTTGGCGGCGGCAGCCTGGCCTGCGCCGCGGGCCTCGCGTCGTTGCGTGTGCTGCGTGAAGAAGGCCTGATAGAGAATGCACGAGCGCGCGGCCGGCAACTGCTGGAGGGAATCGAGCGGCTGGTGAACGCCTCGGAAGTGCTGAAAGAGGTGCGCGGTCGCGGCCTGCTGCTGGGACTCGAATTTCAGCCGCTGCCACGCGAGATTGCCGCGGCTTGGAAAGCGGTCGACGAAAGCGGCCTGATGCCTTATCTGGTCCCCAAGCTCGACGATTTGATCAACAATATTCCCGCACTCTACGCCATGCAGATATTGCTCGATAC
>CAMFLN010000446.1 GCA_945957305.1 uncultured Planctomycetaceae bacterium
CTCCGTTCCCATGGGTGACATTCGTCCCCTCAAACGGATTTCGCCAAGTTGGTCGCGTAAACGGTCGTCGTGGCGGGGATTCGGTAGTCGCGCAGCGAGTGCGAATCTTCCGCTGGAACTTCAATCGTAGCTTAGATTACCGGCTGAGAACTCGCCGCTTTTCCGGTGCCAAAGGGCAGCACAGGTTGCCTCGCCGAGAGCGCAAGAAAGGGGCCGCCAAAACCGGTCGAATCGATCGTCGAAAGGCAAATTTCCAGCTTTTAGACTACACATCTAAAACAGCGTTGTCGATGGCCTGCAAAGCTCTTACGGCGAGTCGAGCAGGAAGTTGGCCAACCGTGCGCGATTAGCGCGCTTATCCGGCATGTACCGCTCTCCCTGAGCCAAAACCGCGCACCCGTCGAGGTCGATTCTGGAAAGCGTCCGGTTAGCGTAGACTGCCTAGATTCGCCCGCCCCTTGCGCTGTTCTGGTAACTCAAATCCCAATTGTCCCGTAGTAACGCTTGCCCGCAAAGTATCGTATGAATCGATTCGTTCAAATGTTCTGGATGGTGCGGGCCGTAGGGTGGGAAAACGTGCCCCGCCGTGCCTGGCACATCATGAAGGGACGCTTGGGTATCGATTCCAGCGACCGGCTGGTGCGGGAACTGCAACAGGGCCATCTGGCTAGCGCCTTCGTCCCTGCCTACGCGCCGGACGAAGCTTTACAACGCTGGCGCGAACGCACGGAAAAGTTCTTTACGGGGCCTCGACAGAATGAAATGCTGCGCGAGGAACTGCCTCGTGTTGTCGATCCCGACCTGTGGGACAAGCAAGTTACGCAACTGGTCAACGCTCTGCCGCGCGGGCAAATGCGGCTATTTCACCACCACCTGGCGACCACGGGCTGGCCGGTAAATTTTCAACGCGATCCCCTGCACGATGTGCAGTGGCCTACAGGTCTGTCGCGTCGCGGGTACGCGCAGTTCGATCCTCGCTACAAGGATCTAAAGTGCGTCTGGGAGGCGTCGCGCTTCCAAGTGGCTTTTTTGCTCGGGCGCGAGGCGGTGCGCCACGCTGATTCGCCCGCGGGCGATCTGTTTTGGGATCTCTTGGAAGAATGGGACCGGCAGAACCCTTTTGGTCGCACGGCCCAGTGGGTCTGCGGACAGGAGGCCACTTTTCGGCTGATGTCATGGCTGTTCGCAGCCGGCGCGCTTGTCGATGCGCCCGGCGCGCGGGCGGACCGCTACCATCGGCTCACCGAGTTGGCTTACCTGACGGGGCGATTGATCGAAGACAATATCGTCTATGCCCGCAGCCAGAAGAACAATCACGCGCTAAGCGAAGCCGCCGGGTTGTGGACGCTGGGATTGCTGTTTCCCGAGCTGCGCCGCGCGGCCGGCTGGCGCGCGTGGGGCCGGCGCGTGATCTGCGAAGAGGTCGAACGCCAAATTCAACCGGACGGGTCGTATGTTCAACACAGCTTGAACTACCACCGCGTCATGCTCGACGATATTTTGTGGTCCATGCAATTGGGGCAGTTGCACGGCGACCCGCTGCTAGAGATTTGGCCGCGTATTGGCAGCGCCTTGCAGTGGCTGCTGGCGATGACCTCGCGCGAGACAGGGCGTGTGCCCAACTATGGCGCTAATGACGGGGCCTTGATTCTTCCGCTGAGCACCTGTGATTACGTCGATTTCCGTCCCGTGGCGCAGGCGATGAATTTCGCTCTGCATGGTCGGCGCGCCTTCCCTCCGGGCCCGTGGGACGAAACCATGTTGTGGCTCTGCGGGGCTGCATCGCTGGCGGTCCCGACGACCATCGGCGGACGAAACGGCGCCCGGCGTGCACCGAACTTCGAGGCGGCGGACGGCGGATATTACACCACCAGCGGACCGCGGTCGTGGCTCTTCACGCGTGTTCATTCCTATCGCGATCGCCCCACTCAGGCGGACATGCTGCATGTCGACCTGTGGTACGACGGCGAAAATTTGTTGCGCGACGGCGGCAGCTACCACTATTATTGCGAACCCCCCTGGCAGCATTTTTTCGAATCGACCGCCGGACACAACACGGTCGAAGTCGATCGCCAGGATCAGATGGTACGCGGTCCCAGTTTCCTGTGGTTCCGCTGGACGAAAGCCAAGCTGCGCGAATACTCTTTTTCGCTCGACGGACGCGCCGCCTTCATTTCCGGCGAGCATTACGGATACCGCCGCTTGCCTGGGCGTGTGGTGCATCGCCGCTCGATCCTCAGAGTCGTCGATAGCTACGTGGTCATCGACGATCTGCTGGGCGCGGGCGAGCACGAGCTCGTGCTCCGCTGGCGAATGGCCGATTTGGATTGGAAGGCAACACAGAACACGTGGCAGGCTGACATCGCAGGAAATCCAATCGAACTGCAGCTGAATGTACCGGCGCCGTTTACGACACAACTGTTACGCGGTGTCGAAGGGGAGCGCCCCGAAGGCTGGGAATCGCTCTACTACGCCGAACGTACACCGGTGCCAACACTGGTCAGTCAAGGCGTGACCTCGCTGCCGGTCAGACTGGTGACGCTGGTGAGTCCAGTCGCCGAGCGGCTCGTGCTGCTCGACAGCGGAGATGCTGCGGGCAAGCCGCTGCGCCTAGGGGGCATGGCCGATCGCGCTTTAGCCGAAGAAGTTGCCCGGCTCTCGGCGGGATGCGTGCGCGTCGATTGAGGCGTCTGGGGGGCGCGCTGCGGCGCCAGACCATGCTCAGGTCGCCAGCGTGACGCGCGAGTGATCCGCCGCGGCTTCTTCCGCGGCAAACGAGGCCTCGGTGACGTTCCACAACTCGGCCGCGGGAATCAGCGGTGCACCGCCATCGGCGACACGCTGGATGAAAGCCGAAATCTCGGCCTGGTGCCCCTTATCCTGGCGGAATAGGTTCTGCCGGCTAAAGCCCGACCAACCCCAGCCGTGTAAGCGGCGGAAATTGTCGAGCTCCAGCACCTTGCCTTGGCAAAAGACGGTCAGTCGCTCCTTGGGAAACGCCCGATGTCCGTTGGCCAGGTAGTGAACATTGGCGAGCGATCCGTCGGCCAACGTGAGCGAGATGCTCATGTTGTCGCTGGAGCCGAGTCCGGCGTGCGCGCTGCCAAGCGTCGTGGCTTGCACTGCCACGATGGGCGAACCGGCCAGGTAGCTGAGCAGGTCAATCCAGTGGCAGCCTTCGCCGATAATGCGTCCACCACCGACCAGCGGGTCCTGCGTCCAGTGATTGCGTGGAATTTCACCGGCGTTAATCAGCATGTCCATCGCCACAGGCTGGGAACGGCTGGAGAGCAATTGGCGGATTTTTTGCGCGTGTGGCGAAAAACGGCGGTTGAAGCCCACCATCAGTTGCAAGCCGCTTGTGGCGGCGTACGCCTCTTGCACACGATGGAGTTCACCGCGCGTAATTGCGAGTGGCTTTTCGACAAATACGTGCTTGCCCGCAGCCAGGGCTTCGCACACCATCGAAGCGTGCAAGTTGTGCCGCGCCGTGATGAACACGCAGTTGATCGACTTGTCGGCCAGGATGGTGCGGTAGTCGGTCGTGCTGGCCGCAAAGCCGAATTTTCGCGCGGCGTGGGCCGCGGTGACTCCGCCAGCACTGGCGATGCTGAGCAGTTGCGCCGGCGTCTTGGCCAGGGCTGGCAGCAACGCGCGTTTCGTAAAATTGCCCGCGCCGATCACGCCCACGCGCAGTTGTCCGGCTGCCGGCGAAGCCTGTTCCCGCGACGTGGCAACCACGCGCGTCAGCTTCGGCTCGACCGTGGGATATTCCAGCACGATTCCCAGCTGGCGGCGGTCGCTCGATAGCAGGTCGTAAGCCCGGGCCGCCTCGGCATGGGGAATTCGTTCGGTGATGAGCCGCGATACGTCGAGTCGGCCGGCGCCCATCAGGGCGAGCACGGCCTCGATATTGCGCTGCTCCGTCCAGCGGACAAAGGCGTAAGGGTAGTCGACGCCGTTGTCTTCGTACTGCGTGTCGTAGCGGCCGGGACCGTACGAGCAGGAGACCTGAAACGAGAGCTCCTTCTCGTAAAACTCGGCCCGATTCAGCTCCATGTTCACGACGCCCACCAGCACGATGCGGCCGCGTTTACGCGACATACGCGCCGCCTGGCTGAGGATCTCATCGTCGCGGGCTGACGCGGTGACCAGCACACCGTCGACGCCGTGCCCCTTGGTGTGCGCCAGCGCCGCGGCGACCGGATCACCGGCCGTATCGACCGGCACGGCGCCAAACGCGCGGGCCATTTCGCGGCGGCTGGGATCGGGATCGATTCCCAGGACCTGGGTCCCGCTGCCAGCGAGCATTTGCACCGCCAGCA
>CAMFLN010000447.1 GCA_945957305.1 uncultured Planctomycetaceae bacterium
GCACTTGCGCGTGCATGCGGGTGACTTTGTCCGCGCCGGCGAGGCGTTGGTCGACGGTCCCCTGGTGCCGCACGATATCTTGCGGATCTCGGGCGAAGAGGCCGTGCAGCACTATCTGGTTCGTGAAATCCAGAACGTCTATCGCAGCCAACGCGTCGATATCGACGACAAGCACATCGAGATCATCGTCGCCCAGATGCTCCGCAAGGTACGCATCGAAAGCGTCGGCGATACCGGCTTGCTGCCGGGCAGCGTGATGGATCGTTTCGAGTTCCGCGCGGTCAATCAGAACCTGCACGGGTGCACGAAGATCAGCGAGAAGGGTGACAGCGATTTCGCCCCAGGCTCGATCGTGCCGAAGGATGCACTGGAACAGGTCAACGCCCAGATCGAGGCTCTCGGCGGCGACGCGGCCAAGGGGACCCGGCCCAAGCCGGCCACGGCCAGCACGCAGCTGCTGGGGATTACGAAGGCGGCCGTGCAGAGTGCCAGCTTTATTTCGGCGGCCAGTTTCCAGGAAACCACCAAGGTATTGACCGAGGCGGCTTTGGCCGGCAAGGTCGACCGCCTGGTCGGCCTGAAAGAAAACGTGATTTTGGGACACTTGGTTCCCGCCGGCACCGGCTTCCATACCTATCAAGAGTCGGAGGTTCGCATCCGGCCCGAGGCCCTGGAAGCTTTGGCCGCGGAAAAGGATCGCATCCTGACCCGCAGCTTCCCGCTGTTGGAAGGTGGGGACGAGGGGAACGGCGCGACATCGGCCGATGGTGCTCGCGGCGATGGGGCCCGCACCGACGGTGTTCGCAAGGACGTAGCCCCCAGCGCCCCGGCGGCGGGGAGCCTCGACGCCTTGTTGGGCGGCGGTGGCAGCCCGTCGGAGGGGGGTTCGGAAGGTTAGCACCTGCGGGGCCAGCTGGCGGCGTACATACAAACAGTTCCGCGTGAATATTTGTAGTGCCTATGCCGGTGAACGGTTTGCCTTGACAGGTACCTGGGATCGGGTAGTTTAAGCAGTTCGCCCTCGGACGAGCGGAGTGTGCCCGTACGGACGGTTTCCGTAGGGAATTGGGGGCGTGAGCAGGATCGAAGTTTTTAGAGAACACGCATGCCAACGATCAATCAGCTGGTGAAGAAGGCGCGTCGTAAGCCGCGTAAATTCAGCAAGTCGCCGGTCTTGGACCGCTGCCCGCAAAAGCGCGGCGTCTGCTTGCAGGTCAAGACGATGACCCCGAAGAAGCCGAACTCGGCTTTGCGGAAGATCGCCCGCGTGCGTTTGAGCAACGGTAAGGAAGTCACGGTTTACATCCCGGGCGAAGGGCACAGCTTGCAAGAGCACTCGATCGTCCTGGTCCGCGGTGGCCGTGTTCGCGACCTGCCGGGTGTCCGCTACCACGTGGTCCGCGGTGCCCTGGATACGCTGGGCGTTTCGGGCCGCAAGCAGTCTCGCAGCTTGTACGGGGCGAAGAAGGGCTAGGCCTTTTAGCGGGCTGAAACCTCGCCTGTTTTCTTCACCGAATTGTTCGCCAAGTAACTCGCCACACACCTTCCATCGATCGACGCGACGAAAGTAAAGCCATGGGCCGTATAACTGCCAGCCGTAAGAGTCTTGTTCCGGATCCGGTTTACGATTCGCTGCTGGCGTCGAAGTTCATCAATTGCCTGATGCACGACGGCAAGAAGAGCACGGGCCAGCGCATCTTTTATCGAGCCCTCGACCTGGTCAAAGAGAAGATCAAAGACGCCGAGCCGATCGAGGTCTTCACCCAGGCGGTCGGCAACGTCAAGCCTGAGGTGGAAGTTCGCTCGAAGCGCGTGGGTGGTGCCGCTTATCAGGTGCCGATGCAAGTGAACCGCAATCGGCAGCAATCGCTGGCGATTCGCTGGATCCTGCTGGCGGTGCGTGAGAAGAAGGGGCGTCCGATGCATGAAAAGCTGGCCGAAGAGTTGGTGGCCGCGTACAACCGTGAAGGAACCGCCGTTTCGCGTCGCGAGAACGTGCACCGCATGGCCGAAGCAAACCGCGCCTTCGCCCACTTTGCCTGGTAATTGATCGAGTCATTCCTCACGCCGCGCCGGGGCCTTCCCGCGCGGCGTTGTTTTTGCGCTCGCCTCTCCGCCTTCATCGCCGGCGATTCGGATCAACGTTGCTCCGCCACACCGGCGAACAAACGCTTACGCCTTTGCGATCGATACACCCATGGCGCGCCAGCTTTCTCAGATTCGCAATATCGGCATCATCGCTCACATTGATGCCGGCAAGACGACGCTCACCGAGCGGATGTTGTTCTACTCCGGCGCGACGCACCGTATGGGGGACGTCGACCGCGGCAATACCGTCACGGATTACGACCCGGAAGAGCAGGAACGCGGCATCACGATCCAGGCCGCTTGCGTCACGTTTCGCTGGAAAGATGTGGTCGTCAACCTGATCGACACGCCCGGGCACGTTGATTTCACGGCCGAGGTCGAACGCAGTCTGCGCGTGCTCGACGGGGGCGTTGTCGTCTTCAGTGCCCGCGAAGGTGTTGAGGCACAGAGCGAAACCGTCTGGCGGCAGGCGGACCGCTACAAGGTGCCGCGGGTGGCCTTCATCAACAAGATGGATCGCGAAGGTGCCGATTTCTTCGGTACGTTCGACGAAATTCGCAAACGTCTCGAAGGAAATCCGCTGGCGATTCAGATCCCCGTCGGCGTGGGGCCACCCCACATGCCGGACGCCTTTCGCGGCGTGATCGATCTCGTGCGGATGAAGATGCTGACCTTCAAGGCCGAAAGCCAGGGCGCCGAAGTCGTCGAGCAGGACATCCCGGAAGAGCACCAGGCAGACGCCGAACTGTGGCGCGGCCAGATGCTCGACCAATTGTTCGACTACTCGAACGAGCTGGGCGAACTGTTGCTGGCCGAGGAAGAAGTGCCCGAGGAGCTGGTGCGGCAGGTGATCCGCTCCGCGACGCTGCATAGCCTGGTGGTGCCGGTACTGTGCGGCTCGGCCCTCGATCATTCCGGGGTGCAACCGGTGCTGGACGCGATTGGCTACTACTTGCCGAGTCCCGCTGACAAGCCGCCGGTCGAAGGAACGGATCCCGAAAAGCCCGACAAGACGCTCGTGCGCAAGCCGTCGCCGGACGAGCCGTTCTGTGGCCTGGTCTTTAAGATTCAGGCCGACAAGCACGGCGATTTGCACTACGTGCGCGTGTACTCGGGCACTCTCAAGGGGAATACCCGCGCGTACAATCCGCGCTCGGACAAAAAAGAAAACGTGAGCCAGCTCTGGCACATTCAGGCCGATCGGCGCGAGCAAGTCGAGCAAGTCGAGGCGGGGGACATCGTCGGAATCATCGGCCTGCGGAACTCGGTCACCGGTGACACGCTGTGCGATCCAAAGGAGCCGGTTTTGCTCGAACCGATTGCCTTCCCCGAGACGGTGATCTCGATGGCGATCGAGCCCGAGAGCTCGGCCGAACGCAAGAAGCTGTCCGACGCACTCGAAATGCTCAAGCGGCAAGACCCGACCTTCCGCGCCCAGGAAAGCGAAGAGACGGGCCAAACCCTCATCAGCGGCATGGGGGAACTGCACCTGGAAGTCATCAAGCACCGGCTACTGCGCGACTTCAAATTGAACGTGCGGGTGCACAAGCCGCGGGTCAGTTATCGCGAAACGGTACAAAAATCGGTCGAGGTCACGGGCGAGTGTCACCAGGCGGTGGCCGGCCAGCCGCTGTTCGCCAAGGTGCGGATTCGACTTGAGCCGTTCGACGGCGATGTGCCAGTCATCGTTACGGTGGGAAATGCAGAAGCAATTCCTCCTGCTTTTCTCGGCCCGGTGCTGGAAGTGCTGACGCAGCAAGGAGAAGGAGGCGGTTCACTCGGCTTTCCGCTGATGAAGGTCAAAGTCACGGTCCTGGGGGGCGAGGCGCGGGAGGGGGAATCGAACGAACTGGCGTTCCGCCGTGCTGCGGCCGACTCCTTTCATAAGGGTTTGCAGGCTGCTGGCATCGTGTTGCTCGAGCCGGTCATGAAGCTCGAAATCGTGACCCCGGAAGACTATATGCAGCAGCGCCGCGCGATGATCACTCACACCTTCAATCGTGGCAAGAACACGGTGATCGAGGCCGAAGCTCCGCTGGCGAACCTGTTTGGCTATTCGGGAGCGATGCGGGGGCTGAGCCAAGGGCGGGCCTCGGCCTCGCTATCCCCCTCGCATTACGGACCGGCGCCGGCCGAAGTGCTGCAGGCATTTATGTAGGCCATGGGTCGTGTTCCGCCTTTGCGGCCTGACCTTTGGCAGATGCCTCGAAAGGGGCTTTTTCTTTGCCTGTGAGGG
>CAMFLN010000448.1 GCA_945957305.1 uncultured Planctomycetaceae bacterium
TCGACGCTCAGGTCACAGCCGTCGCCGAGTTTTATACGGACATCAAAGAGCACGGCGACGAAGCCTTCGTTCGCGCGCTCGATCGTCAGGCCCGCTCGCTGGCCGAACTGCACGAATCTCAGGCGAAGCTCGCCGATGCACAGGCGAAGTCCGCGGCCAAAGAAGCAGCCTCGGCCAAACAACTGCGCGACGAGTGGGAAAAACTGCAAAAGCGCTGGAACGCCTTGTACGGCCAATACAACGAGTTGGCGGCCCAAGCTCTGCCAATCCAGACCCGGCGCTCGCAGACGGCCGCGCAGCTCTACGCGCTCGAAAACCCCACGCCCGGCAGCGACGGCAAGATCCCGTCACACGCGCGTGACAATTACAACAAGTTCGCTCCGCTGCTCATGCAGGCGATTACCCGCGCGGACAATCAGTTATTGCAATTGGATCTTTCCATGCAAAGCCTGGCCCAACAGGGCTTGCAGCTCGAAGCGCGCATGTCACAAGTCACATTGGCCGGCCAGGCGGTGGGAGAAACATTCGCCATGCAAGAGATGTCCTTCCGCGAAGAGGCCAAGAAGCTCGCCACGCGCGAGGCTCGCGCGAAGCGCAAGACACCCAAAGGTCCGAGCGTCGACCAGCGCAGCCGACTGTATATCACGTACGACGATTTCCCCTACGAGCTGGAAAAGCATCACCTGCTCGAATCGCTAGCCAAGGCGCCGCCGGTCAAGGAATGAGCGTGTGCTAGCACCTCGGGCTGCGGCTACCCCCGCGCCCTCCCCCGCGTGGCGCTCTAGGTCGTTCGTGCCTGTCGAGCTAAAATCCTGGCCGCTCGCTTTGCGCTCTGCCAGTGAAGTGCGTTTCGAGGCATGCCATGGATGGCCTTTTGCGTTGTCGACTGCTGATATTCCTCACGCTGCTTTGCGGCGTACTATGCGCCGACCCCGCGCGTGCGGCGGAAGTCGACAACGGTCTGGCGCGATCCTTGCTCGATGATGCGGCGCTGCACGACGTCATGTTCGTCGATGCCGCGCACGGCTGGGCGGTCGGAGATCGCGGCGTCATCTGGCGAACCGACGACGGTGGGCAAACCTGGCAGCTTGCGCAATCCCCGGTGAATTGCACTCTGCGCAGTGTGCATTTCCGTGACACTGAAAATGGCTGGGCCGCTGGCGGCGAGCAACGCCCGTATCTGAACTCGAGCCGCGGCGTCTTGCTGCGCACGATGGATGGCGGGCGCACGTGGGAGCGAGACCCGGGGCTATTGTTGCCCACGATCCGCGAAATCAAATTCTTCAACGGCTCGCAAGGCTGGGCCCTGACCGAACCGTCGGCTTTGTTCCCCTCAGGCATTTTCTACACCGACAACGACGGACGCTCGTGGACCCCGCTGCCTGAGCGCGAGCCCGCCGATTGGACGCTGGCTGATTTTGCCGATCCCGTTTCCGCCGCCCTGGCTGGCCCCCGTGGGATGCGTGGCGCCGTCACGCAGCGCAGGCTTGAACCTTGGCAGCAAACGGAATTCGGTTTACGCGAGGTGCGCGCCCTGCGTTTGCTCGATGCGAAAGCCGGTTGGATCGTCGGCGATGGCGGCCTCTTGCTGCATACGCGCGACGGGGGTCGCTCGTGGGAGCCGGCCGCGCAAGAGCCAACATCCGTCGAGCAATTCGACTTGCGCACGGTAGAAGTGCATGGCCCGCATGTATGGATCGCCGGCGCGCCGGGCACGCAGATCATGCACTCCCCCGACGGTGGGTCAACGTGGGAAGGCGCCGCAACCGGGCAGAACGTTCCATTGCATCGCCTGACATTCGTCGACGGCCAACATGGCTGGGCCGTGGGTGCCCTGGGGGTCATTCTGGCCACGCATGATGGCGGACGCACATGGCAACGGCAGCAAGGGGCGCGGCAACGCGCCGCCCTGTTGGCCATCTACAGCGATGCTGACCGCGTGCCGTTGGAAATCTTGGCGCGGCTGGCCGGAAACGAGGGATACATCACCGCCGTCGAGTTGCTCGCGCGGCGCGATGCCGAACCTGACACGACGCCTGTTGCCGCGCAAATGGATCGCGCCTCAACGGCCTTTGTCGGTGTGGGTTGCAGCGCGACCGAATGGGCGTGGGGCTTTCCGCTGCGCCAGCCCGGCATCCAACGAAATGTCGAACAATTGACCGACGGTTGGAATCGACTGTACACCGGCCAAGGGATCGAACGACTGGAAGAACATCTCGTGCGGCGGATTCGCTTGTGGCGACCCGAGGTCGTGCTGACCTCGGCGGCCGCTCCCGCCGGCGACGATCCACTGGGGCACCTGGTCAACCAGCTCGTGTTGCGCGCTATCGACGACGCTGCGAGCAGCGACAAGTTCGCCGAGCAACTTTCAGTTGGAGGTTTGACGACTTGGACGGTCAAGAAAGTCGCTGGCACTCTGCCGCTGGGCAAGCTCGGCACGATCAACTTGAATACCGCACAGCTGGCGCCGCGCCTGGCGCGATCCTTGTCCGACTATGCCGGCGCTTCGCGCGGCATGCTGGCAGCACGGTATACGGCTCCGCCCGTCGCCTGGGGCGTGCGCCTGTACGCCGATGCATTGCCGCAGGGAGTCGGACAACAAGATTTCTTCAGCGGCCTGACCGTGGCCGCTCCGTCCGAGGCACGCCGAGAACTGCCGCCGGCCGGGCGCGCCGGCATGGACGCGATGCGGCAGATCGCGGAGAAACATCGCAATTTGCAAGCGATCTTGAATCATACCGAGCGTAGTGGACGCGGTGGCGCGATCTTGCTGGGCCAGCTGGGTGAGCTCACACGGGGCCTCGATCCGGAAACGGCCGGCCAGGCTCTTTTCGAACTCGCCGAGACGTATTACACCGACGGACATTGGGATCTGGCGGCGGCGACGTTTCAATCTCTGGTAGAAAAATATCCCGGCCACGCTTTGACCAAGCCGTCGCTGGTGTGGCTCGTGCAGTACTTCGCCAGTGGCGAAGCCGCTTGCCGCGCACGCTCCAACACCGCGGTGGCCGGGCACAAGGTGACTCCCACGGCCGACGCAGCCGCCTTGATTCCGGTCGCCCCCGCGGCGACCACAGCTACAGGGGGCATTCCGCCGGCCAGTCAGGCGCGGCTTTCGCCCGTTGTCCAAGCATCGGCCCAGCAAGCTCTCTCGCCAACGACGGCGGATGCCAGCCTGCGCGAAAACCGCGCCGCGGAATTTGCGCAAATGCTCGAACGCTTGGACGCCCAGGCTTGGGCCGATCTACACGTGCAGTTCCCACTGGCAGCCACCCGCACGCGCAGACAATCGCCCGAGGCGAATCGCTTTGTCACGGCCGTGGCCAACAGCCGTCCGCATGACGCATGGTGGGCCTGCGCCAGTGGCGAGCAGTGGCTCGTCGACGGCGCCGGCCCCTCGCCCAAAACGACGGCGCATGTGCGTCGCGCTACCGCGCGGCCAAGACTCGATGGAAACCTTGAGGACGACGTCTGGCAGGGGGCCGAGCGGTTGGAAATCACCAGCCCCCTGCGAGATGACAGCGACTGGCCCGGCACTGTGATGTTGGCCTACGACAAAGAGTTCTTGTACCTGGCGATTCATTGCCGCTGCGCTCCGCAGGCCGATTATCCGGCCGAGGATCGCCCACGCGGCCGCGATGCCGATCTCTCGAACTACGATCATGTGATGCTGTCGTTGGATATCGACCGCGACTGGACGACGTTTTATCAATTCCGCGTCGACCATCGCGGCTGGACCGCCGAAGAATGCTGGGGAGACAAATCGTGGAACCCCCAGTGGTACGTCGCTTCGAACCTGGACAACCAAGGATGGACGATCGAAGCGGCGATTCCTTTGGCCGAATTGACGACCGAGACCGTCGGGCCAAAGACCGTGTGGGCGCTTGGGTTACAGCGTCTGGTGCCGGGCGTCGGCTTGCAAAGCTGGACCCGGCCGGCCACCGCCGAGTTCACGCCTTACGGGTGCGGCTATTTCCTCTTTGAGTAAAGCGCCGCTAATCTAACGGAGTTTGAGCTCCGACGTTGGCTTTGTTGTGGGACCGCCGTCGCGGTCGGCCGTCGGGCGCTCGCTGCGCAGGAAGCCCGCGACGTGAACTACCTGGTTGGCACGGACGAAGCTGGTTATGGTCCTCCCTTGGGCCCGTTGATCGTCGCCGCGACGGTATGGGAGCTACCTGACGACGGCAACGATCCCGCGGAAGCGAATCTCTACGAGTCCCTGCGCCCCTACATCTGTCGTCGCGCGGAGCGCGCCACGTCATCGCCGCCGCGACGCGTGGCAATCGCGGACTCCAAGGCGCTGTACAACCCAGCGC
>CAMFLN010000449.1 GCA_945957305.1 uncultured Planctomycetaceae bacterium
CGCCGTACGATGAACAGCTCACTAGTGATTGCGCTGCCGAAAGAGAGACAGATCACGAAAGCACGAAAATGGCGAATTTGTTGGCGTCAATTTGGCGTCCCCACTGTACGCCCCTACAAGGCATCTGCTGTCGCCCTATTTAATCGCCTGCCTTTTTCGTGCTTTCGTGCTTTCGTGATCCAATTCCTTTTACGGAATGCAAAAGACGCACACGGCACTAGCGCGCCAGCGAAAGTTCGAGCATTCGTTCGCGCCGCTGCAGGGTGATCGTCACTCGCTGGGCGTCGGCAGCGAGTGCTGTTTTGACTTCGGTGGCGATGGCAATGTCTTTGCCGTTGACTTTGAGCACGCGATCACGGGGGCGCAGCCCCAAGTCATCGGCCAGTGAATCGCGGCTCACCGCGAGAACTTCCAATCCGCCTGACAGGAGCGGGCGCATCCTGATGCCGAGCGTCGCGCCGCGTTTTGTCTCCTCGCTAAAGGAATTGCTCGAGCTGGGAACAAAGCTGCGGCCGTAAGCGGCCGGCTTCAAAGTCGTGCCTTCGCTCGGTGCGCTGAAATAAATCTTCCCTTCCCAGCCCGACTTCAGGAGCGGGGGACTTTGTGGGCCGACGAAACCGCGCTGCGCCAGCTGTGGCGGCACGTAGTAGGACGAGAACTGAATCGTGTCGCCCGACTTCCGCCCAAGCTGCGAACGTTCGACCGCTGTGATTTTTGCGTCGCAGAGATAATTCTCGACCCCGCTTTCGCTCGCCGACTGTGGAACAACTTTATCCACAACGACCTGATAGACCTCGGGCGCTTCCTTGAGCATTTGCTCATAAGCGCCCGGCGGAAGTTCCGCCCATGCCAGGTTGCCGGACATCAGCGTGAACAATAACGCAAAGAAGAATCTGCGATTCATGCGACCATCCTTTGTAGGCATGTAAAGCCGTTTGAAACACGCAGGGGGCGGGGCCGCGAGCGGGTTCTCGTGTTTCCGATCCTGCTTACAATTTCCAGCCGTCGAACACGCGACGGCGCAATTCGCTCCACTCGGGCTTGCGTGGATCGGCCGGCTTGTGGGCCAAGAGTTCCACGACCCAATCATCCATGTGACGCATCCGTTCGGCCAGCCCGCTGATTGTATTGGCAGCCAACCGGGAGGTAATCGCGGGATGGCGCGTCATCAGGTCGTCAAAGCTCGCGCGTGATAGATGAAAGAGCTTCAGCGCGCTTTTCGCACGCACGCTGGCAGAATGCGGTGCCGGGCTGAAGTACGACATCTCGCCAATACTGCTGTAGGGCTCCAACACGGCCAACAATGTGGGCTCGGCCGTCGCGGGGCGCGAGGTCAACTGCTTCAACACTTCGCACGAGCCTTCGAGCAAGACCCACAGATCCTGGCTGGTCTGTCCCTGGCGGATCAACATTTCGCCCGGCGCAAGCGTTTTCAGCTCTCCCCGCGCCACCACTTCTTGTCGCTGCGCCGCGGTCAAACCTTGAAAGACAGGGATGTGAATCAGCACATCCCCGTCGATGGTGCCTTCGTTCGTCAAGAGATTCCTCCCAAAACCGTCGCCTGACCCACACGTCCAATGCCGACGATGTACGCCGCCGTGCGCAAACTCACTTTGCGCTCTACCGAAAGCTCCCACACGCGTTCGAAAGCGCGGGTCATCACGTGCTCCAACTCTTGCCGGACACGATTGATGTCCCAGCGGTAATGCTGGCGGTTCTGCACCCACTCGAAATAGCTGGCGGTCACGCCGCCGGCATTGGCGAGAATATCGGGCAAGATCATCACACCGCGCGCGGCGAGGATGTCGTCTGCGTCAGGATAAACAGGTGCGTTGGCCGCCTCGATGATGATCTTCGCCCTCACGCTTTCGGCATTCGCATGCGTAATCACGCCGCCGAGCGCCGCCGGAATCAAGACGTCCACGTCTAAACCCAACAATTCCGAATTCGAAATCTGTTGCGCCCCGGTATAGCCGGCCAGCGTACCTTTGTGGTCCAGCGCATAGCGCAACACGGCCGGCACATCGAGCCCCTCGGGCCGATAGTAGCCGCCGCTATAGTCACTGACAGCCACCAGGCGAAAGCCGGCTTCGTGCAAGAACTTGGCCGTATGTGAACCGACGTTGCCAAAACCCTGGATGGCGACACGCGTCTGGGCCGGCTTGCGCCCCATGCGCGTCAACATCTTGTACGTCAGAATGCCAACGCCGCGGCCCGTTGCCTCCTCGCGTCCGGGCAGTCCATGCATCTCGACCGGCTTACCCGTCACACAGGCCGGGCTGTAGCCGTGGTACTTGGCGTATTGATTCATAAACCAGGCCATGACCTCGGCATTGGTGCCCATATCGGGCGCGGGAATATCCATATCCGGACCGATCACGTCATGGATGCCGTCGACAAAACGTCGTGTAATGAGTTCCAGTTCGCGGGTGCTGAACTGCGCCGGATCAATGGCCAGTCCGCCTTTGGCTCCGCCGTAAGGAAGATCCACGACGGCGGTTTTCCACGTCATAAGCGCGGCCAACGAGCGCACTTCATCCATGTCCACGTCGGGGTGATAGCGCAACCCCCCCTTCATCGGGCCGCGAGCGTCATCGTGCTGAACCCGGTAGCCGACGAACGTAGCGATTTCGCCGTTGTCACGCTCGATAGCAACTTGCACTTGCACTTCCCGTTTGGGGATCAAGAGCAAGCGTCGCATGTTCTCCGTCAAATCGATCTGATCAGCTGCACGATTGAAGTAGAGTTGCGTAGAATCGAACGCTTTCATGCCAGCCGCCTATTTCCGGACCACGTGGGGCGTCGCGACGAACAGTGCCCAGTATCACCGCGACGCGGAACCGACTGATTCTCTAGACTGATTCTCTAGTATGCCAGAATATCCCGCGCCCGGTTCGCTTGAGTGCCTGATCCCGCTCCCGCTGACTGTCTTGCTGCGGGAATCACTGGGGAACACAGAATCATATCCCGCGCCACTGTCTCGCTCAAGAATCACCCGCATACGTCAAGTGGGAAAGGACCCGCGGGCTTGGCAGACAATTGGTACCGGATTTACACTGTATGTAGACCAAATTGATGAAGGCTCGTTGACGGCCCCCTTGCGACTGGGCGACGTTCGCCCGGCGACAACTCGCGACATACCTCGCATCGTCCAGCTCATCTTTGGGTTGTTTCACGCGCCAAGGCCACTTGGTTCTCGTCTGGCTCTATTCACCAGTTTGCTGCAGTCTGGGCCAACAGGTTTCGCATGGGACTTTCGGTCCAAGAATTCTGGCAGCTGATCGTCGCGAGCGGATTGCACGACGAAGAGAACTGCCGTCGGCTGGCCGACGGTTTCGCCAAGGCGCGCGACAGCGGCGCCATGGCTCGCACCGTCTCCTTGCCCGAGTGGATGCTAGCCAGCGGCGAGATGACTCGCTATCAAGCGAAAATCTTGCTGGCCGGGACGCCGGGGCCGTTCGTGTATGGCGATTACCTGGTGACCGATCGTTGGGAAGTTCCGGGAACGAGCGGCTTGTTTCGCGCCGTCCATCGCCCGACCGGCGTGCCAGTGACCTTATGGTTTCTCAGCGGAGCCTTAACCGCGGGCCCCGTGGTGGCGCAAATCAGCCGCCTGGCTGCAGAGTCGGCAGAAGCTTCGCGCGATTGCCCACAATTGATGCACTGCCACACGCTGGTCGATCTGACGACTTACAAGTTCCTGGTGATTGAGGAGCTGCCGGAGCGAACGCTTGCGGACCAACTCGCGAAATCGCCCTCTTTGAACGTGAAAGACGCGGCACGTCTTCTCTGCCATGCCGCGCAAGGTTTAGCCAGCTTGCATGCGAAGGCTCAGGTACATGGCGCCCTGAGTCCGGGGCGTATCTGGTTGTTGGACGGCGGCGTCGCGCGGCTGACAACGTTTCCTCTGGCGCGCGATCCAGAGGGCGTGACAGGTGTTCGAGTTCAACTGGATGTCGACCAGCTCGCCGTGGACTATTGTCCGCCGGAATGCACGACCGGCGACTCTCCCACCGCGGCCGGAGACATCTATAGCCTGGGTTGCGTGATGTACCAGGTGTTAGCCGGACGCGTCCCCTTTCCCCACGGCGACGTGCCGCAACGACTCGCACAACATCGCACGGACACTCCGCCAGCGATCGGGCAACTCTGCGGCGGTATTCCTAAGCCGCTGGCGACGCTCGTCGAGCGGATGATGGCACGCAATCCGGCCGAACGTTTTGCCGATGGTCAAAAGCTGGCGGCGGCACTGGCGCCGGTAGCCAAACAGTTGGGAATCGGCGCGGTTGCAGTCCCCCCGGCGCGCATGCAACT
>CAMFLN010000450.1 GCA_945957305.1 uncultured Planctomycetaceae bacterium
TTCGCCGCGCATCCCGGTCGCCACACCGGTGCGACCGGCGCAGGGATTGGATGCCCACGGCCTGTATCAAAAGTTCATGGCCTGGTGGGCGCCGCTGGAAACGAAGAAGAAAATCCTTTTCGCGGGTGCAGCCGCCGTGCTGATTTCGCTCGTGTCACAGGTAGACGGCCGCAATGTGCCGTCCTTGGGACGAGTTGCCATTCTGACACTGCTCATCTTGGGCGGGGTTCGCCTGGCGGGCTGGCTTAAGGCTAAACCGCCCTCGGGCCCGCTTGCTCCGCCCCAAAGGCCAATCGCCACCACCCCGCAGCCCGTCGTTGCAGCGGGCGAGGCTCCTTTGGCGCCGGCACAACCGCCGGTTCCGCAGCCAGCCAGGTACAGTCGTCGCGAACGAAGGCAAGTCCGCCGCGATTCTGCCCGTCGTCGGCTGCCCGAGAAGTCGGCACGTGAGAAATTGACCGAGCTGATGGGCTCGCTGTTGTTAGCGGCTGCCGTGTCGGCCGCCACCGCGCTGTTGATGCTGATTGTGCAGCATCGCGATCAGCAGTTTTATTCTGAATACGCATGGCTGGGTCTGTGTGGTGCGCTGGGCTCGTGGGGCGTTTTGATCCCCGCCAAGTTGTGGGAAGGACGCCACGGCGACCCCGTGTTGCGCCGCTTTGTCATGCTGGGCATTGGTCTGCTCTTTGGCCTGGTCGCTTTCGAAACGGGGCCCCGCCTGCTGAAAATCGTGCTCGATAACGAGGTCACTGTCCCGCATGTGTCGATCGATGGACGCGGCGCTTACAACATCGAGGGACAGCCGGAAGTGATGGGCTATCTGGCGTACTTTGGCTTCTTGTTCCTGCTGCTCCGCTGGTGGAAACAAGCTGACCCTCTGCGTGGTAGCCGCTTGAGCCTGTGGTCGGTACTGGTGTGTGTTTTCTGGGCCGGCGCCTTGTGCGTCTTCTGGCCATTTCCGCAGCCATGGGGAATGATGATGGCTGGCACCATCTCGCTCGCGGTGCAATTCGCGAGTCCCTGGGTTGATCCGCAAAGTCGACTGGCGCGCGGAGTTGCCACTCCCGCCGCCAGCAGTTGAAAGGAAGAAGGGGGACACCATGTTCGCCTTCGCGTCAGCACTGTACTGCCGATGGCCCGTGATCTTCGCCGCAGAGCCAGGCACGCTCGGTTGGGTATTGATCGTCGTGGCCGTGTTGTGTGGCTTGCGATTTTGCTTTCGCGGTCCGCGCCGCGCTCGCCGCAGCGCCGGAACTATGCCGCAAGCATGTCGCTCACGTCGCGGCGGATTTCCCTGGAAAGCGGCGGTGCTGGTTATATTGATCGTGGCCGCAGTGCGCAGCTATCCACACTATTCTCCCTGGCCCGCGAAGTGGGACTTCGAGCAACATGTGCGAAAGGCGCAGGAATTTGCGCATCACGGCGGCTTCCCTGCGGTCGAATCAAAAGATCTCTGGGCGCTGCGGCGCGCGGGCAAAATGCGCGCGGAGGCTCGCCGCGGAGAACACGAGGATGCTGAACACGAGGACGATCCGGCCGTTGTGTTGGGCGCCACGCCGACCGCGCCGGCCGCGGACGAGTCCGCCGTCGCGGTGCCGGAGCTGCCCCAGCCAGCGGATCCTCCGCCCGTAGCAGCTGATACTTCTGCCAGTGCGACGACGCCGCATGTCGCACGCACGATCGTCGAGTTGAAGAAGCTGACCGACCGAGCGATTGCGCAAGCTCGCGCGGTATACGCCAAGACCGGTGACGAGGCGGCGGAACTCAAGGCTTTGGCGGCACTAAAATTTGTCAATGTAAAGTCGCAGGGACAGCCGCCGGCCGAGTCGACGGAGGTGGATACCGCGGCGAATGTTGCCGCGCCCGTGGCGACACAAATCGCGGCAACGACCAGCGAGTCCGCAGTGAGTACGCCGCCGACTAAAACCGCCGCGGTCGAGTCCGCTCCCGCTGCCCCGCTAGCCGAGGCCCAGGCGACGCCGTTGACTCGCGTTCTTGTGCCGGCAGCTCAGGCTGCTCCTGCGATTCCTGCAACGGCAGAGAAAGAAGCAACGCCTGTTGCGGCGAGTAAGCCGGTGCCGGCCGAAAAGCGTTCGCCTGATTGGCCGTTTAAGTTCCCGTCCAGTGCCCCACCGACGCGTGTGCCGCCGCAAAGGGAAAAGCCGGCCTGGCTGCACCAACCCGCCGGGCGCGACGGTGATATTTACTACGAAACTGTCGTCGCCGAGCGCTATCCCACGGGGGTCGAGGCCGAAGATGCGCTGGCTCGTGAAGCGCAAGAACGCACGCAGGCTTATGTCGAGCGGTATTTAGGCGAAGGAACGAGCAAGTTGTTCGTCGTGCCCCCCGCCTTCGTCCATGATCGTTTGATTAAGGATCGTTACTCGGAAACGGTCGAGACTTCGCTGGGACCCATGGTCACCAGTTACGCCCGACTTGGCTTCGATAGCCGCGCCCGGGCGTATCTGCAGCGGATGCAGCGCGAGGCGCAGGCGGAAAACCGCTTGCTGCTCGTGGCCGGAGCAGCAGGCGGTGTGTTGCTGGTGGTGGGGGCCGTCTTCGGTTACCTGAAGCTCGATACGTTGACACGCGGCTACTATACGGGGCGCTTGCAGTTCGCCACCGCGGTCGTGATACTAACGGTCGCGGTCGGTGCGTTCGTCGTACTGTCCCGATCCTCTACACAAGGTCACGTAGGCCTCGGGATGTGGAATGAAAGGCCCGCCGCGCCGCTTGTGCCGCTGAAAGCCATCGACCTGCCGACAGGCTAAGCGATGCCCCGCTCGTTGTCCGCGGGTAGCGACCGGGCGCACTGTTGATTTTTCGATTCGTCCTGCTGCCGCGTTGGAACCTCATGTCTGCCTCGCCTCAGCCTGACGTGTTGCTTGTCGACCGCATCAGAGCCGGTGAGCCGACGGCCTGGAACGATTTGATCAATCGTTTCGAAGGGCGTTTGCTGGCGTTTGTCGAAAGCCGACTACAGCATCGTGCAGCCAGCGAAGATGTCGTGCAGGAGACGTTCATCGGGTTTTTGACCAGCATCCCTAATTACGATGCCAGCCGGCCGCTCGAGGGCTATTTGTTCTCCATCGCGGCGCATAAATTGACCGACCACCTGCGTCGCGAAGGACGGCGTCCCGCCTTGCCGCTGGCGGGCAACGCCTCGGCCGGAGGGGAATGGGACTTGCCAGGCTCGCAGCGGCCGGCAAGCAGCATCGCCCGCAGCGGCGAGCGCCGGGCGTTGGAAAGCTCCGCCCTGGCCGCCGCCATCTCGGCGCTTGTGCAACGCTGGAAGGAGCAGGAGGACTGGGAAAAGATCAAGTGTACCGAGTTGCTTTTTGTGCGCGGACTGCCCAATAAAGAGGTCGCACAGCAACTGGGGATCTCGGAGCAGACCGTGGCGAACTACAAGTTCGACTTCCTGGCGCGGTTGCGGACCTTGGTGAAAAAATGCAATCTGCCGCAGGACGTCTTCCCCGAGTTGTATGACGCGTAATCGTAAGCCGTAACATCAGTTAATTCGCGAACGGCAGCAACCGAGACTCGACACATGACCGCACATACGTTCAGCGATGCCGATCTTGAATCGTATCTGGACGAGGCGCTGCCGGCCGAAGTCATGGCACGGCTCGAAACCGTGGCGCGAAGTGACGCAACACTGCGCGCACGCCTGGCCGCGATTAATGCGCGGCGCGACGCTGGCAGTCACACGTTGGGAGAAATCTGGCGCTATCACCGCCTGAGTTGTCCCACACGTGCCGAGTTGGGAAGCAGCTTACTGGGTGTGCTCACTCCGGACGCGGACGAGTATATAAAATTTCACTTGCAAGTGGTCGGCTGCCGTTATTGTCAGGCCAATTGGAACGACTTGCTGAACCAACAGGCCGAGGCGGCCGAAGCCAAAGCCAGTCGGCGACGGAAATACTTCCAGTCGAGCGCCGGCTATCTGAAGAAGTAACCCAGCCGCGAAAGTTCCGAGGCCGAAGCAGGCCGTGCGAACGGCAATTGCTATCTTACCGCCCATGCCGCCTCAAGAGAGCGGCGGAAACCAGCGGCGCGCGTACTCGCGCAAGTACTCGATAAATCGCGAAGTCGCCTCGTGCGACGTCGTCAAGCGCGTCTTGCCCGCGGCGAAATCAACAATGCCCGAGGTAAAAAACCCGTCGAGCATCCAATGGATGCTGGCCATGAATTCCTGAATCCGCGCGTCATCGGCGTCGATGAAGCCCCGCTCGCGCGCGGCGTGCATCAGGCGCATTCCCTGTTGGAAGATCGGCCACGTGTATTTGGCGTAATACACCT
>CAMFLN010000451.1 GCA_945957305.1 uncultured Planctomycetaceae bacterium
GGCCGACGGAGCGCCCGAGTCGTTGGCGGGACGGCTGATCGTGATTCCCAAAACCAGCGAGCCGTTGTTGCTGGCCGGATGGGTCTCGCGGGCCGTGCAGGAGGGGGCTCACGTCGTGCGGAAGCTCGATCGACGTGACGAGATCGTCACGGCGGCTCTGGCCGGGCTCGAGCAGCAGCCGGCGCTCGATCCGGAACTCGTGGCCGATTTCCTGGCCCTGGGCTATGGCTTTTTGGCCGTGGAATTGCTTACCCGCCAGATGCGGTACATGAGCAACATCGACGAAGTCCATTTGCAGAACGAAGCGGTTGCCGCGGCCCGCGCCTGCCTGGCCGGCGACGCGGAAACCACGCGCCGGCATCTGCAGAACAGCTTCGAGGTGTTGATCGAAGCCCGCGAGCGATTTTATCCGGTCGATGCCTTTCTGGTCGATCTGACGTTGGTAGCGACGACCACGGTCGGCGCCTCGTTGCGAAACCAATTGGCGGACGATGCCCCACAGAATCTCTTGATTTCCGCGGATACATTGGCGCATCTGGCAGAAACCGCACCCGAAACGCTGGCCGCGCTGCGTCTGGCCCTCGATCATGATCGCGTCACGCTCGTCGGCGGTGAACGGTCTGAGCGGGAGTTGCCGCTCTTGCCGCTCGAGGATACGCTCGCCGGGTTTCAAGAAGGGGAACGCATCTACCGCGACCTCGTCGGGCAGGCGCCGCGCGTGTATGGCCGTCGCCGGTACGGGCTGTCGCCGGTTCTGCCCCAAATCCTGTCGCGCTCGGGCTTCATCGGCGCTCTGCATGCCACGCTGGACGACGGTCGTTTTGCGACCGCCTCGCAAAGCAAGGTGCGCTGGGAAGGGTTGGACTATTCCGCGATCGACGCTCTCACGCGGTTGCCGCTCGACGCCAACCGGCCGGAAACGTTCCTGGGACTTCCACGCACGCTCGGCGAGTCGATGGATCGCGATCACGTGGCAACGGTCATCTTCGCGCACTGGCCGTCGCAGGCGGACACGTTTTATCGCGACTTGCGCCGCATGGCGTCGTACGGCGCCGTGCTGGGCAAATTCGTCACCTTAGCTGACTACTTCGCCAACACGGCTAGTCCTGGCGAAATGATCAAGTTCAAGGCCGACGGCTACCGTGCACCCTACCTGCGGCAGGCCGCAACGCAGCATGAATCGCAGCCGATCTCCTCGATCGTTACGGCTCATCGCCAGCAGGGGCGAGCCGCGGACCTACAGGCGGTGCGAACGTTGGCCGATGTCATTCACGCTCCGGCGACAGATGCCGCATCCGACAGTAAGAGCGAAGGCGAACAAAAACTCATTGCCGCCGCCGCGCGATTGTCGCTCGGTTTGCAGCCGAGTGGCGGCGGTGAGCACGGTCTGCTGTTGATCAACCCCTCAAGTTCTGCGCGACGCAGTGTTGTCGATGTGACGGCGCTGGCCGCGCTGCCGGCCGTCGAGGGTCCGGTCTCGGCTGTGCAGGAATCTGCCGGACAGCGCACCGCAATTGTCGAAGTACCGGGCATGGGCTTTTGCTGGCTGTGCCCCGGCACTAGTGCGCCGCCGAAGAAAACCTCGAAACCGATTGCGGTCGACAACACGCTGAGCAACGAATTTCTGCGGGTCGAAATTCATCCCGAAACAGGGGGCATTCGCGGCGTCTACGATCTTGCGCAGCGCGGCAATCGCCTGGCTCTGCAGATCGCGAGGCGCACGCCCCCCCCTCCGCCGCGCCCCGGTGAAATGTGGCGCGACCCCGACGAAGGCGCCGTGTATTCGACGATGGTGGCCGACGGGGTCGAAAGCGGACTCAACGGTCCGGCTGTGGGAGAAATCATCACGCGTGGACGATTGCTTGACGAGCAGCAACGCGAGCTGGCGCGTTTCACGCAGCGCTATCAACTGGCGCGGGGCGCGCGGGTACTGCAGATCGAGACAGAGTTCGACGCTGTGCAGGCCCCCGCCGGCGATCCTTGGGAGTCGTACTACGCGGCGCGCTTCGCCTGGCCCGAGGATGATGCCGACCTTTATCGTGACGTCGGGCTGGCACGGCAACCGACCGAGGGGCGACGCTTGGAAGCGCCGCACTATGTCGAAGTCCGCACGCCCCGCACGCGTACGGCCCTGTTAACCGGGGGCTTGCCCTATCATCGTCGCTCCGGCACGCGCATGCTCGACACCTTGCTGATAACCGCCAACGAAACTTGCCGGAAGTTTCGTTATGCCGTCGGCTTCGAGCTGCCTCACCCGATGCAGCAAGCCCTGGAAATGTTCTCGCCGCTGGTGGCTGTGCCTGGTGCGCCGCGTCCTGCGGGGGGACATAACTCGAACTGGCTGTTTCATCTCGACGTCAAGAACGTCGTGGCGACCCACTGGAGCACGCGACACGACGCGGAACAACGCGGCATCGTCCTCCGCGTGCGGCTCGCCGAGACCGAAGGCTTTGCGGGAAGAGTCCGCTGGCGCGCGGTACGCGATATCGAAAGTGCCCGGCAGATTGATTTTCGCGGCGAAACTCTGGTCGAGTTGCCGATTGCGGGAGATTGTGTCACGATCGACGTGGCCGCTTTCGAGTGGGTCGAGATCGAAGCCCGCTTGCGTGGTTGATCCGTTTCTTGCAGCAACATTTTTCTGCCCATGATTGTGACGATTGATGGTCCCGCCGGCGCCGGCAAAAGCAGCGCCGCCCGCGCGCTGGCGAAGCGTTTGCAGTTTGCCTTCCTCGACACCGGGGCGATGTATCGCGCCGTGGCGCTTGCCGCCCTGCGGCGCGGACTGGATTGGAACGACGCGGCGGCCCTGGCCGATCTGGCGCAGCAGTTGAACATCGAAGTTCGGCAATACCACACCTACCTGGATGGGCAGGACGTCAGCGACGACATTCGCAGCCACGAAGTGACCAGCGTCACGCATTACGCGGCCAATAATCCCGCCGTGCGCGAGCACCTGGTGGCGCTGCAGCGTCAGGCGGCCCACCAGCTGGACATCGTCACCGAAGGGCGCGACCAAGGGACGGTGGTGTTTCCGCACGCCGAGTGCAAGATCTTCCTGGTGGCCTCGGCCGAAGAACGAGCACGCCGGCGGGTGCGCGACCTCGAGGCACGCGGCGAAAAGCTAAGCTTGGAGGAGGTGCTAGCCGACCAGAATCGCCGCGACGCTCGTGACGCCGAGCGCGATGTCGGACCACTGGTGGCCGCCGACGACGCGACAATTGTCGACAGCGACGGCATGTCGCACGACGAAGTGGTCGATTACTTGGAGGAGTTGGTGCGCGCACGGAGGACAGGGAACAAGTGAATGACGAATTTCGAAGGAAGGCACAATGTCTAAAGAAATCTGAATGACAAAATGCTCGTCGGGCGCGGATCGCCGGGCATTTTTTTCTTTGATCATTTGTGTTTCTTTCGACATTCGGATTTCGACATTCAGCGTTAGGAATGACGAATGTCGAGGGAAGGCACAATGTCTAAAGAAATCTGAATGACCGAAGCTTGCCGGGCAAGGCGCGGCAGACATTTCTCGCTTTGATCATTTGTGTTTCTTTCGGCATTCGGATTTTGGTATTCGACATTTTGGTGCATGTGCTCATGGCCGAAAGATCCCTCCCCAAGCTGCTCTGGTATCAGTACCTGCACCTGACGTGCCGCTTGTTGGCTACGGGGTTGTTCCATATTCGCTGCACCGGGCGCGAGAACGAGCCTGCGACTGGCGGGGCGCTCGTCTTGTCGAACCATCAGAGTATGTTCGATCCGGTATTGGTCGGGCTGACGCTCGATCGCCGTTTGAATTACATGGCCCGCGAGACGCTGTTTGCTTTCGCACCGTTCCGGTGGCTCATTCAGTCACTCGACGCGATCCCGATCGATCGCGAAGGCTTAGGGTTGGCAGGCCTGAAGGAAACGTTGCGGCGTGTGAAACGTGGCGAGATGGTGCTGATCTTTCCCGAAGGGACGCGCAGTCCCGATGGCGAAGTCGCCCGGCTCAAGCCAGGGTTTTCGGCACTCGCCAAACGCGCCCGGGTGCCGCTGATCCCGGTCGGTATTGACGGCGCGTATCAAGCCTGGCCTCGTGACCATGCGTTCCCCGGACTATCGACAATTCACGTGCACATCGGCGAAGCACTCGCGGCTGACGTGGCCGCGAGCATGGACGAGCGTGAATTAGTTGTCGAAGTCGAGCGGCGCATCCGTGCCGGCTTTGAAATCGCAAACCAGAGTCGGCAGCGGGCGCTCGACGAATGCCGAGGCGCCCCGCGAGCGGGCTCGACCGGGGCC
>CAMFLN010000452.1 GCA_945957305.1 uncultured Planctomycetaceae bacterium
ACCGATTGATCCCGCCGCGCTCCTTGTTTCGCTTTGCGGCGCCATGTTTCTATCAAGACCCGCTGTGGACGACTGCCGGCGCGCAGCTGGGACCACACTTCACGCTGCCCAGCCTGGACCAGCTCGACGAGCAAGTGTCGTTCGCCGACGTCCGCGCGGCCTGGAGCGAGGCTGGAATGGCATTTACGGCGCACGTGACAGGCAAACGCCGCCCGCCGTGGTGCCGTGAATCGCGTCCCGACGAAAGCGACGGATTGCGCGTCTGGATCGACACTCGCGACACCCACAACATCCATCGTGCCAGTCGCTTTTGCCACCAGTTCATCTTTATGCCCCAGGGGAGCGGGCGCAATCTGGCCGAGCCGTATGGCGAACTGTACTTCATCAATCGCGCGCGAGAGAACCCCAAGCCCGTACGCCCCGAGGCGATCAAAACGCGGAGCGAAAAACGGGTCGACGGGTATGTCCTCGAGGCCTTCGTCCCGGCGGCGGCTATCAGCGGCTGGGACCCGTCCGAGCACCCGAAGATCGGATTCACCTATGCCGTGGTCGACCAGGAGTTGGGAGAGCAGACGTTTAGCTGCGGCAAGGAGTTTCCGTATCGCGAGGATCCGAGCGTGTGGGGCACCCTGGAGTTGGTGAAGTAAGAAACTGCCCATCCGAGGTCGAACGATGCCCAGCGCGGAGGATCGTTGGAATAGCGGTGGTCGCTTCGCGGTGGTCGACCAGGAGGGGTACGCCGAGATCTTTCCCAGACCGCGTGCGGTGTGGAATTTTGGCTGGGCCTATCTCTTTCCTTGGGGCAGCCCGATCGTCGTGCACGTTGTTAACGACGGGCATGAAATGGCCGAGATGGCGGCCATCTTCGCCTGGCCGATGATCTTTCTATTCGTGGGGCTGTACATCGGCACTCTGCGCGGCAACGCCGTTATGCGCAGGACCGATCGGAAACAAGCTAAAGAAATCGGTGCGCACCTGAGCTGGTACGCCAATCTGCACGCGTTCGGCGTCGTGTTTCTGGCGCTGTTCGAAGCGGCAG
Organism: uncultured Planctomycetaceae bacterium; assembly: GCA_945957305.1. GTDB lineage: Bacteria > Planctomycetota > Planctomycetia > Pirellulales > JACPPG01 > JACPPG01. Next base: position 1,040 of record CAMFLN010000452.1, read on the forward strand.
CCGGCATATGCCTCACGGTCGACTCATTGGGGTGGGCCGCAACGGCGTACGCGATCGTTACCCTGGCGCTATACGCGCCCTTTTGCCTGCTAACGTGGCGTGCCGAGCTTCGCTTGAAACAGGCTCATTACCTTGCCTGCCAGGATTGAGTCGCCGCCTGCAGGCTACTCGTCGCTCTCGATAATGCCCAGCACCTGGCCAATCGCCAGTTCTTCGTCTTCGATGGCCAGCGTCTCGACGAGCGTTCCACTGCTGGGAGCTGGCAGATCGACCGTCACGCTTTCGGCGGACAGTTCCACGACTCGATCCCCTTCGGTGACCTCGGCCCCCACTTCGACCAACCATAAGCTGAGCGTGACCGGCCGCTCTCCCAGCCCAAGATCGGGCAATACGAGGTTATGTCGCATCCTTGAAGCCCCCTCCAGAAGCGTCAGCCAGCTTGTGATGATCCAGCATGCACGCGCAAATACAGTTTATCCGCAGAAGAGCGGGGTTTTACAAATGGCTTTCGCCAAATTCCGTTCTTCCACAAATATGCGCTTTCTGCGTCATCTGTGGATGCATTGACCTCGTTGCGGCGCAACGCGGTGTAATCAAAAAAGCTTTCTATCCGCAGATGACGCAGAATGCACAGATGGAGAAGAATCGGCGCGAGGAGAAGGAGATTGCCGTTGCAATTCTTATTTGCGCTCTCTGCGTCATGTGTGGATTCGCGTTCTTATGCGCTCCGCATGCTTGTGCTGGCACAAGATGGCACACCGGGTTTGGTGCCAACTGGCGACTGACCCCCAGCGATGCCGTAAATGCAAAGGGAGATCGCTGGACGCTACTCTGCCGACGATTCCGTCATCTCGCGGGCGTGATAGCTCGAGCGCACAAACGGCCCGCTGGCCACTTGGGCAAAGCCCAACTGTCGTGCCGCGGTTCCCAGCTCGTCGAACACTTCGGGCGGGATGTAGCGCACGACCGGCAAGTGCTCTGGGGAGGGTTGCAAGTATTGACCGAGCGTCAGGAAATCGCAGCCCACGTCGCGTAGATCGACCAGTGTGTCGAGGATTTCTTCGCGCGTCTCACCCAATCCCAGCATCAAGCCGCTTTTGGTTTTGATGGTAGGGTCGAGCGTTTTGACGCGCCGCAGCAATTCCAGGGTCCAGCGATAATCGCTTTTGCGACCGCGGACTTCGCGATAGAGCCGGGGAACCGTCTCGGTATTGTGATTGAAGACCTCGGGCCGGCTGGCGACCACGCGTTCGATCGCCCCCGGTTTCCCCAGAAAGTCTGGCGTCAGGACTTCGACAGCGGCGCCGGTCCGCGCGCGCACGGCCAGCACGCAACGGTAAAAATGCTCGGCGCCCCCATCGTCCAGATCGTCACGCGTTACGGACGTAATGACCACGTGCCGCAGGCCCAAGCGGGCCGAGGCCTCGGCCAGACGGTCGGGCTCGTCCTGTTCGACCTGTTGCGTTTTGCCTTTCGCCACGGCGCAAAAGCCGCAGGGACGCGTGCAGACATTGCCCAAGATCATGAACGTCGCGGTCTTTTGCGAATAGCACTCCATCCGATTGGGGCACTTCGCATTATCGCAGACCGTTTCCAGACGCAACTCGTCGAGCAACCGTGCCGTGAAGTGGTTGGCGTTCCCCTTGGGGACATTCCGCTTCAACCAGCGGGGGAGGCGCGGAGCGAACGCTTCCGGCGGCTCGGGCGCCGTGATGATCGGCAGGCTAACTGGCGCGGGCTGTTGTGACATTTCTCAGGTTCGGAGACGCCAATAAGGCGTGCCCCGTATGCAGGTGGTACCGCGTGCAATCAAAGGCCGTCGACAAGTGTCTGACCAGCCCCTCGCGCACACGAGTCATTTTAACAGGTTGCTGGCGTTCGATCGCGAGCGAACTCATCGCGGCTTTGCGCGACAGGTCCCCGTTCGCGGCGGAAAGGAGCCGCCGGGCGGGAGATACATTCACATAGGCTCCGTAGTAGGTCACCCAGCTTTTCACTGCCACGCCCAGCGACACGATTTGTCCGGTCCGTCCCCACAGGCCCCAATGACCCTCGTGCGGCTGACTCTGAAATCCTAGCTCGGCCAGTGCCGCCGTAATTCCTCGCTGCATTCGCTCGAGATAATCCCCCACGTTCCAGCCGTGCCACGCCAGCGGCACAATCGGATAAACCGCCAACTGCCCAGGGGCATGCACCATGGCTCCGCCCCCCCGATTCACCCAGCGCACGTTCAAGCCCTCGCTCGCCAAGGTGCGCGGGCTGAAACGAATATCCAACCGTGAGCCGTGCCGCCCCACGGTAATCGTCGGCAAATGTTCGCAAAGCAACAGCGTGATCTGGCCGTCATTGCGCCCGCTGGCCTCGTACACGAGCCGCTGCTGCAAGGCCAGGCAAAGCTCAAAGTCCAACGTGCCCAGCAGATAGGCCGCCAGCGCCGGAGACTTGCTGTCGGATTGGTTTGGGACAAGCGTCATATCGGATTCGATGGCCTGGCGGTACTTGGTTCTCGTGGGGCTAGTCCGCGCAATGCGCGGGGCATTTTGTTCACTTGTTCCACTACGATGGCCCGAGCACCAAAGGACAGGAAAAAGCTCGTCGACAGGCCTGCCCGCGGCACGGGCCGGTGGCTTACAATATCGACGTGCTGCCCCCGCAGTGCCGCGAACACCCAGGCGCTTTGGCTACTCTAACAAGAGATTCCAGGGGCTGAAAGGCAGAACCGCCCGCCCCGATCGAGTGCATATTCATGGCCAAACAGCAACCAAAGCCCAATTCGGATCGCGAGCACGACAACGAACGCGTGATCAGCCAGAACCGCTCGGCCCGGCACGACTACGAGGTGCTCGATACGCTGGAATGCGGGATTGTCCTGGTCGGCAGCGAGGTAAAAAGCCTGCGCACGGCCAAAGTCTCGCTCGACGAGGCGTACGCACGCCTCAAGGGGGGCGAGGTCTGGCTCGTGGGCTGCGATATCCCCGAATATTTGCAAGCCAACCAGTTCAATCATCAGCCGCGCCGCCCGCGCAAGCTGCTGCTGCATCGCCGCGAGATCTTGAAGTTCGCCAGCAAGGCGTACGAGACCGGCCTGACCCTCGTGCCGCTCAAGATGTACTTCAAAAAGGGGAAGGCCAAGCTGCTGCTGGGGGTCTGCCGCGGTCGAAAAGTGCACGACAAACGAGAAAAACTCAAAAAACGCTCCGTCCAGCGCGATATTCAGCGTGCCCTGCGCGGACGGTGATTC
>CAMFLN010000453.1 GCA_945957305.1 uncultured Planctomycetaceae bacterium
GGCTAGCGTTGTCGAGGGCATGGCGCACTTCGCGCTTGTTTCTCCGTTTGGGACAGCCGACGATCCATGGCGCCAGAACCGCGACCCGCTGAGCTGCGACCCCGCCGCGGGATGAAGCGTTGGCTGTGGTGCGGCGTGGCCGCGCTGTTGGTGCTCGCGATGGCCCTGGGCACATGGTGGCTCCGGCAGACTTCGGTGCAAACGCAGCTCGACGAGATTCGGGCGCGCGGCGAGCCCGTGACGTTCGCCGAACTCGATCAATTTCTGGCCGTGGTACCCGCTGACCGGGACGTCACCGTGTTGGTTATGCAGGCCGGCGACGACATCGATTCGCGATCGAAGAGCGCGGCGATTCATAATTTGCCCATTGTCGGCCAAGGGCCGCCGCCGCCGCCGCCGGGCACGGCCTGGCCGCAACTCGCCGATGTCAAGCAGTACCTGGCTGACAATGCTACAGCCCTGACACAACTGCACCAACTGAAGAACCATGGCGACCAGCCGAGGCTGTCTCCGCTCGACAGTGCTGGTGCCGTTTCCAAGACGTTGCATCGTGTGCAGCCCCTGAGGGCTTGTGCACGTGTCCTGCAACTGGAAACAAACGTCCGCGCCCACGAGGGCGATTCCCGCGGTGTGGCCGACTCGATCGAATGCGGAGTCTTGCTATCGCAGACATTGGCCGACGAGCCATGGCTCGTTTCGCAACTGGTCCGCTGCGCGCTGTTTGGCATGGCCGGGCATGAACTAAAGCGCACACTGCCGGCGCTCGATTTCAGCGATGACGATCTGCAAGAACTGCAACGCGCGATCGCCGCCGTCGATTTCACATCCAGTTTGAAATTGACCCTGCTGGGCGAACGGGTCGGTGGGCTCGCGCAGTACGAATCGTTCTTCGGAGGAAATGATTGGCGTTCGAAATTCCTGCGCATTACGTTCCGCGAGGATCAACGCCATTTTTTAAGTATCATCAACGAGTTTCTCGCGCTGGCCGATAAGCCGTGGCCCGACATGTTGGCCGAGAGCAAAATGATGGCTCAGCAGATCAAAGCAAACCCGTCGCGCCAGCATGTGCTGTCCGATGCTTCGGTGCAGAGTTTCTCCGCCATGATCGAGGCATTTGCCCGCGGCGAAATGACGCGGCGTTTGCTGGTCGTCGCCGTGGCGCTCGAACGCTATCGCCTGCGCCATGGGCATCCGCCGGCGGAGTTCGCAGCGCTCGCGCCGGAGTATCTGGAAACTGTTCCTGACGACCCGATCGAAGGGGCGCCGTTTCATTACCAGGCGACCAACGCCGGCTATTTACTCTTCAGCCCGACGCAACGGTTTCCTATCCCCTCGGGCGAGCAGCCGGATGCGGAAACGGGCGCCAATCCAAACTTCGTGTTTCGCTGGCGCGCTCAACGCGCTCAATCGACAGCACCCGATATCGCCACGCCCGGTGTTGCGACCGCTGACGCCACCGACGATCAAAACAACAAGAACTCTCCGTGAGCTGCTGGTTTGATTCGATGATCGTGGCCTGAGTTCATGCCAAGAGTTCGTGCACGACGCGCCCATGCACGTCGGTCAAGCGATAGTCGCGTCCGCTGTGGCGATAAGTGAGCCGCTGGTGGTCCAGACCCATGAGGTGCAGAATCGTGGCATGGAAATCATGCACGTGGACCGGATCTTTGGCCACGCGCACGCCATATTCATCGGTTTCACCGTGCACGATGCCCGGTTTTACGCCGGCCCCGGCGAGCCACGAGCTGAAAGCCCAATTGTGATGTTCGCGTCCCTTGGCGTCGGCCGAATTATTGAACGGCGTGCGGCCGAACTCGGTGGTCCAGACGATCAAGGTGTCGTCGAGCAGCCCGCGCGCTTTGAGATCCTTCAATAGCCCGGCGATCGGTTGGTCGACATTTTTTGCCAGGCGCGCGTGATCCATCATGTCGCCATGCGAGTCCCAGTTGCCGCTCGAGCCGGTGTCGATCAGCTCCACAAAACGCACACCGCGTTCGATCAGCCGGCGCGCCACCAGGCATTGCCAGGCGTAGCCCTTGTTGCTGCCGCGCTCCAGGCCGTACAACGCCAGCGTCGCGTCCGTCTCGCGGCTCAGGTCAAACGCGTCGGGCACGGCCATTTGCATGCCAAAGGCGGTTTCAAACGATTTGATCCGCGCCGCCAGCAAGGCATCATCCGGGCGCTCGGCTTGATGGCGACGATTCATCTTTGCTAGTGTCGCGAGCTCCATTTCCTGACGCGTGAGCGGAACGCGCGGCGCGATGTTCGCCACCGGTTCGTCCCCCGGTACGACCAGCGTCCCTTGATGGGCCCCGGGCAGGAAATCGCTGGCGTAGACCTGCGAACCCGCATAGGTCTGTGCCGGCGCAATCGTGACGAACGACGGCAAGTTGCGGTTTTCCGAGCCCAGTCCGTAGCTGACCCACGAGCCGATGCTGGGGCGCGCAAATGCAAAGGACCCGGTATGCATCCCCAGCGTGGCGTTGTAATGGTTCGAGTGGTCCGTATGCATCGAGCGGATCAGCGCGATGTCATCCACACATTCGGCGACGTGGGGGAACAACGTGCTGACTTCGGTGCCCGACTGGCCGTGGGGATGGAAGTCCCATTGCGGTCGCTTCAGGAAAATATGCTCATAGCCGGGGCGGTTCTGGATTTCCGGGTGATCAAGTTTGACTTCCCGGCCCACGTCCGTGTGCAGCTTGGGCTTGGGATCAAACGTGTCGACGTGCGAAACACCGCCGGTCATGAACAGGAAAATGACCCGCTTGGCCTTGGCCGGGAAATGTGCCGGACGCGGGGCCAGTGGATCGATGTTGGCGCCCGAGGCGGATTCCTCGGCCAGCAGCTCGTGCATTATCCCGGGCAGCAACAACGATCCCGCTACGAACGAGCGAAAAAACTGCCGCCGCGTGGCGCCGCTGGCCTGCTGATCACCGGCCGTGGAAGTTATGGCGCGCGTCATCTCGTTTTCTCGGCTTAGTCGACGTGTAAGAACTCGTTGCTGGCGAATAACACCCGCGCCAGGGCCGACCACGCTGCTCGTGTGTCGGCATCCGCGGTCAATGCAGTCTTCTCGGCGGCGGTCGTGCTGGAGTTGCTGTATTGAGCGACAAAGGCCACCGACTCGGCTTGCTCTTCTGGCGTGGGCGACCGGCCAAATAGCGTGCGATAAGCAAAATCGATACGCGAAGCGTCGCTCGTGGCGCTCGAGAGAATCCGATCCGCGAATTTAGCGGCGCGGTCGTGCAAGAAGGGATCATTTAAGAAGAACAGCGCTTGCGTCGGCACAGTCGTCATGTCGCGCAGTGGTGTACTGGCATTCGGATCAGCCCCGTCGAACAGCGCAAAAAACCGATTTCGCCGATTCCGCTTCTGCATCACGTAGACGCTGCGTTTGAGCGTCTCGTATTCGGCGGCGAAGGGGCCATGCTGCGTGAACGACCAACTCGACTCCGGCGGAAACGGATGGGCTTCGCCTGAAGTCGTGTCGAGCTCACCGCTGGCCGCGAGCAGCGTGTCACGCAGTTCCTCGGCCGTCAGGCGGCGCCGCGCGAAACCGCGATACGAATCATGAGGGGCGCCGGCCGAGGCCTGTTGATAGACTGCACTCGACATGATCAGCCGGTCGAGCGCGCGGACGCTCCAGCCCGACTTGATGAATTCGCTAGCCAGGTAATCCAGCAGCTCGGGATGCGTGGGGGACGCACCACGAACGCCAAAGTCGTTGGGCGTTTTTACCAGCCCGCGGCCAAAATGCCATTGCCAAATGCGATTCGCCATCACGCGCGCGGTCAGTGGGTTGTCGCGTGCGGTCAGACGCTGGGCCAATTCCAGTCGGCCGCTCGACTTGGTGTCGGCGATCTTTTGACCACCAAGAAAGTCGATAAACTTCCGCGGCACCTCGTCGCCGAGGTTCAGCGGTTCGCCGCGCAATTGAATTCTGGCGTGCTGCGGTTCCCCTTCCGTCACGGCAAATCCGCGCGGGATCTGCCGGTCGGCAGCTTGCAAGGTGTCGCGCTCGCGCTTGGCGACGGTCAACTGCGCATTCGCTTGTCCCAACGAAGCAAGCGCCCCACCAAGCTGAGGATCCGCATAGTGCACGACTTGAAAACCGAATCCGTCGCCGCCCGGATGGACGTCGGCCACACGTCCTCGAACGGTGACTCGGCCATCAAGTGGGCTCAGCCAGGCGATCCCCACCGCGCCTTGCGCGCCGGGATGCATGAAAAATTGCCGCGGAGGGAGTGCCGTCCAGACTTTGACCGGTTCGTTAGCGG
>CAMFLN010000454.1 GCA_945957305.1 uncultured Planctomycetaceae bacterium
CGGGTAGCCTGGCCGCGCAGCAGTTCGCCTCATGAGGCGGCCCTTATGTCCGAAGCACCCGCATGATCGCTTGCTGTTGAGCCGCCGTTGCACAAGTGATTCTGGCGGTGGCGTAACATACAATTGAGGCCGATCCCGGCGAAGTTATCTGACGATTTGCCCACAATCGGCAGAAAGTTTCCTCCTTTTTTGCAGGCGGGGGGTGTGGGGCTGCGTCCGGCCCAATTGTTGGGGTTTTCGCAGGGAGGAGTGTGATTACACTCCTCTATCACGCGAATCTCACGCCCCGAAAGCCCTGCGGTGCACGACGCTTACGCGCGAACTTTCACACAGCGGCCCCAGCTTGCCTGTTTCACCCTCTTTGCGCAAGGTCGATGCGCGTGGCAGCGTGGCGCGAAACAGACCACCTCTCGTCCGTGCTGGTAGGTCCTTGACGCTCGCGAGCAAACCCTTACCGTGGCATCAACGTGTGATTGATTTTGCCCCAGCGCGTCGGGGCGGGAGGGCGCGCACTTCGTTGAGGAGACTGCACGATGAAGAAGCTTTCTGTCCTGTTCGCTCTGTTGTTGGTTTTGGCCATGACTGTTCAAGCTGACGCTCGCGGCCGTCGTTGCCGTGGTGGTCGTTGCGGCGCTGCGGCCTCGACCTGCTCGACGTGCAACTAGCGTTGGCTTGCTAGTTCACGTTGAGTGTTGTGCGGGCCAAATCTCTTTACTTGGCCCAGTGCCGATCGAGCTTCGGCATTTTCTGTCGACATGCTGGTCTCGCGGCGATTGACAAGTTCCGCCGCGAGACCGGCCTGCTCGATCAGCGACCCCGGCAAAACCAGGCCACTCACACACGTTTTTATCGTGGCCGCTTGGGCCGTGACGACCAACTCTCAAAGAAGCGGCGCCGGGACGATACATTCCGGCGATTCATTGCGCGGGCTATTCACCAGCGTCGTCACCGCATCGAAGCGCAACAGATCCTCCGCCGCCGGGCGCAACAGCCGTTCCAGCGTAGGTACATCCCGCACGGCCGGGTCGAGCCACTGGGCATAATCTTGCGGCGCGAGAATCACGGGCATGCGCTCGTGCAGTCCGGCCATCGCTTGATTGGCCGCCGTCGTGATGATGGTGCACGATTCGATATTCTCAGGCCCCCAGCGTTCCCACAGCCCGGCAAATGCCAAGGGGGCATCGTCAGCGCGGTGAATGAAGTACGGCTGTTTACCCGCGGCGGTTTTGTGCCATTCGTAAAAACCGTCCGCCACGACCAGGCACCGGCGTGCGACAAACGCCTGGCGAAACGCCGGCTTCGTGCCGACAGTCTCGCCCCGGGCATTGATCATGCGATTGCCGATCGACAGATCAGCGGCCCACTTCGGCACCAACCCCCACCGCTGCCAAACGCAGATGCGGCCCTGCCGCTCGGCATCGTAGCGCACCGTCGCGACCGCCTGCGTCGGCGCAATGTTGTAGCGCGGCGTTAGATCGGGATATTCGAGCAGCTCGAACGCTTCGACCACGGCCTGGGGGCGCGTTCGCAGAGTAAATCGTCCACACATAGCACTGATTCTAGCAGAAACCCTGTCGCATTTTGACGGCGCGCATCGTTCGTCGTGTGGCCAAGCTCATCTTTCAAAGTGCGGAGCCGGAGTCGGTGACTGCCGCGGCTGCCAGCGCTGCCGCAGGCGGGCTCCCCACAGGCGCACTTGGTCGAGATACAAATAAACGACCGGCGTCGTATACAGAGTCAGGACCTGGCTGAATAACAGGCCGCCGACGATGGCGATACCCAGCGGCCGCCGCAGCTCCGCGCCATTCCCGGTGCCCAAGGCGAGCGGCAAACCGCCCAGCAACGCGGCCATCGTCGTCATGATGATCGGTCGAAAGCGCAAGATGCACGCTTCGAAAATCGCCTGGTCGGGGGCCTTGCCTTCGTTGCGTTCGGCCTCGAGCGCGAAGTCGATCATCATGATGGCGTTCTTTTTCACAATGCCAATCAACAAGATGATGCCGATCAAACCCATCACGTTCAATTCCGTACGGCACAAGAGCAAGGCTAACAGCGCGCCGACGCCCGCCGAGGGAAGCGTCGACAGGATCGTGATCGGATGGATCAAGCTTTCGTAAAGAATGCCCAGTACGATGTAAACCGTGACCAAGGCCGCGAGGATCAGAATCGGCTCGTTGCGTAGCGAGGCCTGGAAGGCCTGCGCCGCGCCGGAAAAGTGTCCTTGGATCGTGGCCGGCATCCGCAGCTCGCGCTGCACCTCTTCAATCGCCTCGACGGCGTCTCCCAGGGCAACGCCGGGCGCAAGGTTGAACGAAATTGTTACCGAAGGGAAAAAGCCCGAGTGCGTCACCGCCAGCGCAGTCGAGCGTGTGGAAAACTGCGTGAATTCGCTCAATGGAATCTCGGCCCCCTGAGCGCTGGACACGTAGATGTGCTTGAGCGCCGAGGGGTCCTGGCGAAATTGAGGATCGACCTCCATGACGACGTGGTGTTGGTTGAGCGGCAAGTACATCGTGGAAACTTGCCGCTGGCCGAAAGCATCGTACAGCGTGTCGTCGACCGTGCGCTGGGTAATGCCCAGGCGTGCCGCCTTCAACCGATCGACGTCCAACGCGGCCTGCAAGCCGCGGTTTTGCTGGTCAGTATTCACGTCGACCAATTGCGGCAGCTTGCGAATCTCGCGCAATAGCGTCGGTCCCCATTCTACCAGGTCGGCGACGTTATCCCCCTGCAGAGTGAATTGGTATTGCGAGCTGCTCGCACGACCGCCGATGCGCAAGTCCTGGACGGCTTGCAGAAACAGTGTGCCGCCGGGAATGGACGACAACTTGCCGCGCAGCCGCGCGATGACCTGGTCGGCGCTGAGTAGCCGTTCCTCGAGCGGCTTCAACGCCACGAACATGCGACCCGCGTTGGAAGTGCCCCCCTGACCGCCGGTGAAGGCGATCACGCCTTCGACGGCCGGGTCTTCGCTGACGGCCACCGCGAAGCGGGTCAGCAAATGCTCCATCGCCTGGTACGACGTGCTCTGGTCAGCCTGCACCGACCCCGTGATGCGCCCCGTGTCTTGCTGTGGAAAGAAGCCTTTGGGAATCACGACGTACAAGTACACGGTCAGCACCACCGTGAGAATTGTAACCAGCATCGTGATGCGCTGATGGCGCAAGACCCAGCCCAAGGTCACCTCGTACCAGCGCAGCACCAGGTCGAAGAGCCACTCGCTGGCGCGATACAGTTGGCCATGGCCCGCGCCCGAGTGTGGTTTGAGCAGCGTCGCACACATCATGGGCGTGGTCGTGAGCGAGATTAACAGGGAAACGCCGATCGCGACCGACAGCGTGACCGCGAACTCGCGAAACAAGCGGCCGACGATTCCGCCCATCAAGAGGATGGGGATAAACACCGCCACGAGCGAGACGCTGATCGAGAGGACGGTGAAGCCGATTTCCTTGGCCCCATAGAGCGAGGCTTCGAGCGGGGACATGCCGTGTTCGAGGTGCCGATTGATATTTTCAATGACCACGATGGCATCGTCGACGACAAAGCCGGTCGCAACAGTCAGTGCCATCAGCGACAGGTTGTCGAGACTATAGCCCAGCAGGTACATCACCCCGAACGTTCCGATGAGCGAAACAGGCACGGCCACGCTGGGAATGAAGGTGGCCCGCAAGTTGCGCAAGAACAAAAAGACAACGAGGATCACCAGGGCAATCGAGATGAGCAGGGTGAATTGCACGTCCTCGACGGAAGCGCGAATCGTGGTCGTGCGGTCCATGGCCACCGCCAGGTCGATCCCGGCGGGGATTTCGGCCTGCAACTGCGGCAACAAGTCGCGCACCCGGTCGACGGTTTGAATGATATTGGCGTTCGGTTGGCGAAAGATCATCACCGTGACCGAGGGTTGGCCGTTGCTGAGTCCTTTCGCAAAGACGTCTTCGACGCTGTCCTCGACATGCGCGATATCCCCCAATCGCACCGGCGCTCCACGGCTGTAGGCCACGATCAAGGGGCGGTATTCGTCAGCCTGCAACAACTGGTCCGTCGTGCTGATCGACCAGCTGCGCTCGTCGTTTGCGATCTGTCCCTTCGGGCGGTTGGCGTTGGCGTTACCTAACGCCGTGCGCACATCCTCCAGCACGAGGCCCATGTGATTGAGCGTGGTGGGATTGATATCCACGCGCACAGCCGGCATGGCGCCGCCGCCGACGAACACCTGTCCGACGCCGCGCACTTGGGCGAGCTTCTGTTGCAAGATGGTGGCCGCGGCATCGTAAACCTGC
>CAMFLN010000455.1 GCA_945957305.1 uncultured Planctomycetaceae bacterium
GTCGTAACCGTAGACCAGCTGATCGACGAACAGCTGCCACTCTTCGTTGAGCGGTTCCCAATCGTCTGCAAATTGCTTCCGAAAAATTTGGTTGAAATCCTTGGCGCCGACCTGAGGCGGGAGCTTGCGAAACCGCTCGTGATAACCTGGATGGCCGTCCAGGAAGGCCGCCAGCGCCCAACACCAGGCGTACGGCTCAACCTCTTCGTGCGCGCGGTCGTCAAAGGCCAACACATCGTCGATCCCGAGGCGCCGGCCCGCCGCCACCGCATCATGGATCAAGCGAATTCGTCCCCAGCCGGGCACGTCGTCAGCATCGGCCGGAAACACCTTGAGGGTCAATCCCTTTGCCGTCAGTTCATGGGTTCCCAACAATTCGGCCATCCCCTCTTTGTACCAAGGAGGTCCGCACGAACTGAAGAGGGCGTTCATAAACGCGTGTGTTCCCTCATGCAGCAATAGATGCCGGCGATAGTAGTCGTCGCGCTGGTCGACAATCCATAGTCGGTTACCGCGGAAATACGCATGTTCGAAGCGTGGCAGATCGGCCGGCAACAATCCTGCGGCGGCGAAACGCTGTCGATCGGCCATCAGGCAGGCCGTCACTTTCCAATCCGCCAGACGCGTGGCCGGCACCCCAAAGTACTCGCACCACAAACCAAAGGCTTGGTCAAAGACTTTGGGTAACTGGCTGACTGCTGCACTCTCTGGCACGTCGGTGTACAGCGTCAGGCGATGGCTTTCTAAAGCGCGAATGCCTGCCGCCGACAACCTCGCCGCCGGAATCTTTGGAGTTTCTTCCGCCGGGGCCTTCGCGATCAGTGCTCCGGCGAGCAACCCCCAGGCGAGCAAGGGAAAACACGAAAGACGCAAGTTATCGGTCCTCATTGTCAGGAACCAAGCTGCCAGACTAAATACACATGAATCAATCGACCGCCTGTCACTGCACTCCTAGTGTACTTCGCTTGCCGCTTTCGCGCAGTGCGGCTACTCGCTCCTGGGACGACAGGATAGACTAAACCACGCTGGGGAGGCGAAGCCGTGTGCGGCCGGGAGAATCCTGTCTGATGGGCGCCAAGCGACGCGTTCTGATCCCACTCGCCTGTGTCTTGCTGGCGGCCGGTTGCACGGGTCGACGCTCCCCACTGCCCGAGGTGCGCATCTGTTCGTCGCTCGAGGCGGACATTGTCGAGCCAATTTTCCAGGAATTTACCCGCGATACGGGCATCAAGGTACGGCCAACTTTTGACGCCGCGCCCCGGACAGCGGACGAATGGGCCGCGCTGCTCGATGGCGGTGACAAGAGCCCGCCTTGCGACCTGTTCTGGAATACCGAGATTCTGTCGACGATCTTGCTGGCGCGGCGAGGTTTATTGGCTGAATCACCCAGCGTGCGTGACGACCGTATCCCCGCCATGTACCGCTCGACTCGGGGACAATGGCACGCTTTCGCGGCGCACGCCCGCGTGTTGCTGGTGAATACCGCCATCATCAAGGAGGAAGAAGGGGAGCTGCCTCGCTCGGTGCGCGACCTGGCTGACCCGCGCTGGAAAGGGCGAATTGCGATCGGGCGTCCGCTGGCCGGCTCCGCCGCGGCACATGCCGCCTGTCTGTTCACCGTTTGGGGGTCGATCGCGGCCGAACAATACTTTCGCGATCTCAAGGATAATCGTGTCCAGGTCATGACTGACAACCGACAGGTCGCCCTGGCGGTCGGCAGTGGTCAAATCGCCTTTGGGCTGACCGATTCAGACGATGCCCTGGCCGAGGTCGACAAGTCGATGCCCGTTGCCGTGGTCTATCCCGACCAGGGAGTCGGGCAGATGGGAACGCTGTTGATTCCCAACACGATTAGCATCTTGGAACAAAGCAAGCACCGGGCGGCGGCCATGCGCCTGGTGCAATTTGTCCTTTCGCAGAACGTCGAGGCGCAGCTGGCGCTGGCGCGTGGCGGACAGATTCCACTTGACCCCGAAATCGACGTGTCGTCCCGGCTGAAGATTCCAGACGGTGTGCGCCCCATGGATGTCGACTTTGAACGCGCCGCCGAGTTGTGGCCCGATGTCGAGAAGTTTCTGCGAGCGCAGTTCGTGGAGCGTTAGAGCCGGTTTCAAAACCGCGTCGTCGATACGAAAAGGGGTGACACTGCTAGCTTGTCTAGCAGTGTTTTGCCGACAATGGCACGGTTGGACCAGCCAGCCGTGGCACCGACAATCAGTGTTGAAACCACTTCTTGTCTCTCGGCGGGAACAATTGTGCGAGAGGCAATTCGCGGCACTACAGTGCCCGGCGGATGCGGCGCGGCGGACGGCCTCCGCGGCCGACAAGGGGGGCTGGTTTTGGCGCGGGCGGAGCCTCAGTCTCCGCAGGCGCGGCCGGAGCAGAAGTCCCCGCGACAGCGCTTGCCGCGGGATGATCCATGGGCGCGGCGGCCTTCGAGACCGCTTCGAAGTTCTCGATTTCATCACGCGTCAGCAGTCGGTCGATCCGCATTTCGATGCGTGTCAGCTCGGGCCCCTCTTCCGGCGTGACAAACGTGTAGGCCACCCCCTCGCGCCCCATGCGGCCCGTTCGGCCGACACGGTGGACGTAGTCATCGCAGAAGGCTGGAATGTCGTAGTTGATGATGTGCGAGATATTGCTCACGTCGATGCCGCGTCCCACGACGTCGGTCGCCACCAGGTGTTGCACCTGGCTTTCCCGAAATCGGGCCATCACGCGATCGCGCGATTTCTGCGGCAAGTCGCCGTGAATGCAGTCGACGTGCTCCATCCGCTTTGCCAGGCTGCGCGTGACTTTCTCCACGCCCCGCTTGGTCCGGCAAAAAATGATTGATTGACGCGGGTTTTCCCTCTTCAGCAGACGCACCAGAAGCTCCATCTTGCGATCCGGCGCGACAGTAAAATAAAACTGGTCGATCGTGTCGGCCGAAACGTCTGTCGGCGAGAAATTCAGAGTCTCGGGCTCGCGCATGTAGCGCTTCGAAAGTCGCTCGACCGGCGGCGGCACCGTGGCGCTGAGCAGCAGCGTCTGCCGGCTGCTGGGGCAACGTCGCAAGATTTTCTCGATGTCGGGACGAAAACCGATGTCGAGCATGCGGTCCGCCTCGTCCAGTACGACCATCGACAGCTTATCCAGTTGCAGCGTGCTACGACCGATGTGATCCAGCACACGCCCCGGCGTGCCGACGACGATATCGACGCCCCGGCGAAGCTTTTCCATTTGTTCGCGGATCGGCTTGCCGCCATAGACGGCCACGATGTGCGTCTTGCGACTGTGCGACAGCTTGACGCATTCCTCGCGAACTTGCACCGCTAGCTCACGCGTGGGTACCAGGACCAGCGCCTGCGGGCTGTTGTGATGGCGATGCGGTTCGAGCCGTTCGATGAGCGGGATGGCGAACGCCGCGGTTTTTCCTGTTCCGGTTCGCGCCTGCCCCAGCACGTCGATGCCCGCCAAGGCGCGCGGAATCAATCCGGCCTGTATGGCGGTGGGTTCGATATATCCTGCGTGCTCCAAGGCCGACATCATGGCATCGGAGAGCGAGAGCTTCTGGAATCCGGAAGGGGACTCCACCGAGGGCTGGGACAAGAGTGTTCCCTTCGCGGGTGGTTTCGCTAACCTCGAATTTCTTTTCGAGGCACAAGTGCTCTAGATACGATTGGCTGTAACTATAACTGTCGAGAGGGGTTGGGTCAACGCCCTGGAAGCCGCTCGCGAAAGCATGCTTCCAAGCGATCCCGCGGCCCGCGTCGCCGTATCTGCCCCCGGGCGTGGAAGCCAAGCCACTGATTAAATAGGCCGGAGCGTCTGCGCGGCCTCCGCCCAGACGCTACCGGCCTTTCTCGTTGTGCCAACTCGCTCGAAGACGCGGGCGATCTACTTGCCCGTCTTCGTCATGGTCTTCTTCGCAGCCTTCTTGGCCGTCTTCTTGTGCGAAGGCTTGGCCTTGGGGCTCTTGACGATCTTCTTCTTGGTGGTCGTCGTCTTCTTCTTCGCTGCCATGTCCTTGGCTCCTTTCAACAGGGCACCCCGCAATGTCGAGAAGCGATACGTCCCCCGGGGCGCCCGACGAGGGGGAGTCGCAGATCGAAAACGGGCGGCTCGACGACTGCTGGCCGTCAGCTGCCCCAGCCGCTTCGTCAGCGGCGCTATGTGCTTTTGTTCCTTGCCCGAACCTGTGAGCCGATCGAATCCCCCCCGACCGGCGTGGGCATTGAAGCCTGTCTCTTATACACATCTGACGCTGCCGACGATCGCATAAGTGTAG
>CAMFLN010000456.1 GCA_945957305.1 uncultured Planctomycetaceae bacterium
GTCGCGCGATGCCACCGCAAATTCCCACAAGCCGTTCAGGTTCTGCCACTCGCGGCGCACCATTTGGGGGCGCGGATATTCACTCCACACTTTCTCGGGGTGCACGTCCTGTGCAAAACGCGACAGCAGCGGCCCGGCCGCTGGCTTCCATTCAGCGCCCGCGGCGGTAACCAGGAACGCGAGCGACGTCACGCACGCGACGATGGGACGGATCGGCATTCGATCGACTCCAGCAGGAAACAGGACGATGCCCACTTTCCAGCGGCCATTAACCCGCCGGACTTCGTACGCAGACTAGGCTAATCCACGAGACTGCTGTAAGCAACGCGACGCCTGGCAACGCTTCTCCGAGTGAGCTGAGACTTTCCAGCTCACCGTGCCCGGGCTGGACGAGCGCACCGGGTCAACGTACTATTTCGCGGCTGCTCAGCATCCTCGAGATTGGATCATCAAAGTTGAAGAACCCAAGCGCCGCATCGCAGCGATCACGTCTCGGCTTCATGGTCCGAGCCTTACGTCATCGTAACTTTGCACTGTTCTTCAGCGGACAGATCATCTCCCTGATCGGCACCTGGCTCAGCTTGCTGGCCACGAGCTGGCTCGTCTATCGACTCACACGTGACGAGGGACATGCCGCTCTGATGCTGGGCGTGGTGAACTTTACCGCGCAAATCCCGATCTTCTTGCTGGCCCCGTTGGCAGGTGTGTGGTTGGACCGCTGGAACCGGCATCGCGTGCTGCTGGCCACGCAAACGCTTTCGATGGTGCAATCGTTTGCCATGGCGGCGCTGGTGCTGACAGAGCACATCTCGCTCTGGCAGATCCTGACGCTGAGCATCTTTCAGGGAATCGTCAACGCGCTGGACATTCCCACTCGTCAGTCGTTTCTGGTCGAAATGATCGACAATCCCGCTGACCTGAGCAATGCGATTGCCCTGAACTCGTCCATGGTTCAGTCCGCGCGCCTGGTGGGGCCTGCCGTGGCGGGTTTCTTGATCTACGAATTTGGCGAAGGGTTGTGCTTTTTCATCGACGGCTGCAGCTTTCTAACCGTACTGGGCGCCCTGCTGGCGATGCGTATCAAGCCGCGCGAGCGTACTTCGCGGCACATGCCCGTCACCGCCGCATTGCGCGAGGGGTTGGTCTACGCCTTTGGTTTCGCCCCGATTCGTGCACTGCTCGTGATCGTGGCAACGGTCAGCTTGATGGCCATGTCGCAATCGGTCCTGATGCCGGTTTATGCCAATCAAATCCTCGGGGGGGAGGAACGCACCTTGGGCATCTTGTTAGGAAGCGCCGGACTGGGCGCCTTGTTGGGAAGTTTGTACCTGGCCTCGCGCGCCAGCGTCCTGGGGCTGGGGCGAGTGGTCGTCACCGGCTCGGTCGGCTTGGGCCTGGCGATGATCATCCTTTCACAATCTTCCTCTCTGGTGCTCTCGATCCCCGCGTTGCTGGTTGCCGGAGCGTCGCTGCTGGTGCAGGCGGCTGCCTGCAACACGCTTTTGCAAACCATCGTCGACGACGACAAGCGCGGCCGCGTCATGAGCCTGTTCGCCATGGCCTTCATGGGCATGGCGCCGTTTGGAAGTTTATTGGCCGGGAGCGTGGCCAATGAAATTGGCATTCGCTGGACGCTGGCCATGGCCGGATCCGTGTGCATTATCGCGGGAACCGCGTTCGCGACGCATCTGCGGTCGATCCGACCATTGATCCGCCCGATTTACATCGCCAAGGGGATACTGCCGGCGGTCGTAGCCGACCCGCCCGCGGCGACCGACCTTCCGGCGAGCGAACTAGCCGCACTGCGCGAGGCGGGAGCGATTGACGGCGCTCGACTCCGCGATTCCTAGAAGTGCCACGGCAATCGATGACCGGTATCCTTGTGATTAGGACGTGTCAGTCGATAAAAAAGTCCGGCTGCAGTTCGTTTCCTGGCTCCATGGCGTAGGGGGCGAAGTCCGTGACGCCGCGCTCGCGCAGCAGATCTTCGTCAATGAAGAAGTTGCCCGTGCAGCTCACGCTGTCGCTGGTCAGGATTTCGTAGGCCGCGTCGGCCATGATGTCGGGCTTGCGGCAAAACGGTCTGGCGTTGGGCGCGAGGAGGTTCTCAACCGCCGCCGTCCAGATGACCGAGCGCGGCCAGAGCGCATTGACGGCGATCTTCTGCTCGGCCAATTCCGCGGCCATGCCCAAGACACACATGCTCATGCCAAACTTGCTCATCGTATAAGCGACGTGACCTGCGAACCATTTAGCCTCCATGTTCAGTGGCGGCGCGAGGTTCAGGATGTGGGCGTTGCTACTCTGGGCGAGATGCGGAATGCACTTTTGCGAGCAGAGAAACGTCCCGCGAATGTTGACCTGATGCATCAGATCGTAGCGTTTCATGGGCGTGGCGGTCGTGGGTGTCAGCGAGATCGCGCTTGCGTTGTTGACCAGAATGTCGATGCCGCCAAACTTTTGCTGGGCTTGCTCGACCGCTTCGATGACCTGCTCTTCGTGCCGAATATCCACGGCCAAGGGCAAGGCCTGGCCGCCGGCCTCCTCGATCTCCTTGGCGGCGGTAAAGATCGTGCCGGCCAGCTTGGGATGCGGCTCTGTCGTTTTGGCCGCGATGACGATGTTGGCCCCGTCGCGCGCCGCACGCAAGGCGATCGCCTTGCCAATGCCGCGGCTCGCGCCGGTGATGAACATGGTCTTTCCTCGCAGGCTGGGCATGAGATTCTCCCTGTTGGATCGTGGTGTGCGGCTCGCTGCCAATTGAGTTTCGCGACGCGAACCTTGCCAAAACCGCCAACTCGCGCCTTACCCATCGGCAGCCATCGAGTGACAGCGGCGAAGCCGATCTTGCGAGCGAGCGATTTCTAAGCAGATTATCGTCCAGAACCGGGTAGCGATAGTCGGGCGACTGGTGGCAAAGCAAGATTTTCGCTCGCGGCGGGATGCCTTTGCCGAGCGCCGTCAGACCTTCTTGCTCAACCGCTCGGCCAGCCGCCTTAGAGGTGTGCTGCAGTCATCGACCGGCAGATGGACGTGAATCAGGCTCATGCCGCTATTATCGGCCCAGGCCTTGGTCAGTGCCGCGTCGAATTCCCCTTCGGTGCGCACCTCATAGCCGGTGCCGCCCCCCAGGAGTTCGGTCATCTTGGAGTAATTCCAAGGGTGAATCTCGTTGAACTCGCCGGGATGCAGATACCGCTCGGTGCCGTAACCCTGATTATCCAAGACAATCACGATGTGATCAAAACTGTTGCGGACAATGCTCGACAGTTCATTCGAGGTCATCTGGAACGCGCCGTCTCCTACGAGCACGACCGTGCGCATGTCAGGACGCGCCACCCCTGTCCCCAGGGAAGCCGGAATGGCAAACCCCATCGAAGTGTAATAGGCCGGCCCGATGAACTCGGTCTTGGCGTGGGTCGTCAGCTCGGTCGCGGCAAACAAAGCGTCACCGACGTCCGAGATCACGATCGTATTGGCATCGAGCGACTGGTTCAGACGCGAAATCAACCGCGTGATCGTGATCGGGGCATCGGAGCGCAACGCGTAGGACGAGTCATGTCCATTGCCGCGGGCAGGCACCGGCCGATGGGGCGGCCGCGTATTCTGCGCCGCCAGGGCGCGGATGAACTCGGCCAGCACGATGTTGTGATAGTAGTGATGCCGGATGCGCAATTCCTCGCTCGTGGCATAAATGCACTTCGAGACATCCAGGTTCGCCGTGTAGATTCCCATATCGATGTCGGTGAGAAACGCCCCCAGAAGCAAGATCAGATCGCTGTCCTCGACGTACTTCGTCACGTCTTCTCGTCCCATCGCTCCTTCGTACATGCCGACGAACAGGGGGTGCGTTTCGCGCACGGCGCTCTTGCCCAGAATTGTTCCGGCGATCGGAATCTGCGCCCCCTCGGCCAGGTTGAGTAATTCGTCCTGCAGTCCGAACCGATGAATCTCGACCCCGACCAGGATCAGTGGCTTGTGCGAACTGTTGATCAAGCGCGCGGCCTCTGAGACCGCCTCGGCCAGCGCATCTGGATCGCTGACCGGCTCGGCGCGGCGAAATTCATACGGTACGCCCGGTACGACTTTGACCATGTCGCGCGGAATCTCGATGTAGACCGGGCGCTTGTAGCGCGCGGCCGCTTCCAGCACGCGGTCTATTTCGCGGAACGCCGTCACGGGGTCGACGAGTTCGGTCGACGCCACGCACAGCTTCTCGAACACCTCGAGCTGCGTGCGGAAGTCACGCACCTTGTGATGCAACAG
>CAMFLN010000457.1 GCA_945957305.1 uncultured Planctomycetaceae bacterium
GTGGTAACGCAGGTAAAACACCTGCGGGAAGCCGGTGCCGGTGAACTCGGGCTCGTCCCAGCCGCCGTCAGCGCGTTGCGATTGCATCAGCCAACGCACGCCCCGGCGTGTGGCCGGGTGATCGTGCAGCCCGGCCGCGACCAGCCCGGCGATCGCCCACGCGGTTTGCGATGCCGTGACCGCTCCCTGCCCTCGCAAGCTAGGATCGGCGTAGCTATTGGGTGACTCTCCCCAGCCGCCGCATTCTTGCTGATAAATCAACAACCATTTGGCGCCGGCGGCCATGACGGGATCCTGAGGACTCACCCCCACGGCCGCCAGGCCGGTCAAGACCTGCCATGTGCCGTAGATGTAGTTCACCCCCCAGCGGCCGAACCAACTGCCGTCTGATTCTTGCGTGCTGCGGAGATAAGCGATCGCGCGATCAACCGCCGGATGCCCCTGGCGATGGCCGAGCTGGCCGAGGGCTTCGAGCACGCGCGCCGTCAGGTCCGGCGTGCTGGGATCGATCATGGCATTGTGATCGGCAAAGGGAACGTAGCAGAGGAACTGTCGATCGTTGTCGCGATCAAAAGCGCCCCAGCCGCCGTCGCGATTCTGCATCGCCAGCAACCACTGCTCGCCCCGGTCGATCGCCTGGACCGTTTCTTCCAGGATGGCACTATTGTCAATCGCGCTGCCGTCGTTGGTTGTTACACGCTTCCCCGCGCGGGCGGGCACGGTGGCTGCCGCTGGCAGTGCGGGCCACTCGCTGAATTGCTCCTCGAGCGCCATTAAGACCATCGCCGTATCGTCGAGATCGGGATAGAAGGAATTGGCGTATTCAAAGCACCAGCCGCCGGCTTTCACGCGCGTGTTCTTCGACCAATCGCCCGGCCGTTTAATTTGCCGGTCAAGCAGCCAGCGCATGCCCTCGGCGACCGCCGCGTCGCGCGACGAGAGGCCGCTCGCGGCCAGGGCCCGCAACGTGATGGCCGTATCCCACACCGGCGACTTGCAAGGCTGCAGCCGTACGGTCTCTCCCTCTTCGATCAGCAGGCCGTCGAGCCGCGCGTAGCAATAACGCAGCTCGGGCGAATCTTCGGCATAGCCCAGGCACCGCAGGGCAATGATGCTCCACACCATGGGCGGAAAAATCGCGCCCAAGCCATCGCTACCTTCGAAGCGCTCGATCATCCAACGTTCGGCGGCGCGCAGAGCACGTTTGCGCAACGGGAGCAGACGATTCCTTTGGCAGAAATGCATCGCGGCATCCGCAACGCGGAAAAACCGGTCCCAGCTAAACAGCCCTGTCCCCCCCTTCAAACCCGGACAACGCAGCGGGGGCAAGTTCTGCGGACCGTTCTTGAACAGCTCGGGGATCCCCAGTTCAGGATCAATCTTTGCCACCGGCTGGCAGGCCGACATGATCGACAGGGGGACCAGGATCGTGCGCGTCCAGGCGCTGACGGAATACAAATTGATGGGAAACCAGCGAGGCAACAACATCACCTCGGGCGGGACCGCCGGGCACTCGGCATAAGCGATCTGGCCCAATAGCGCCAAATAGAATCGGGTGAAGCTGTTGACGGCATCCGCGCCGCCCGCGGCGCGAATCGCGCTGCGGGCGCGCTCCATGTACTCGGCCGAGGGATCGTGGCCGGTCAGTTTCAACGCGAAATATGCTTTCACGCTGACGCTCACGTCGATGCCGCTGCCCGGGTACAAGCCCCAGCCACCTGCCGCGGTCTGCTGCGAGAGGATGTATTGCGCAGCCTTGATGGCGACGGGCGTGCGATGACGTCCCAAGTACGCCAGCAATAAAATGTATTCACTTTCGAGAATCGTATCGCCTTCCAGCTCGGCAACCCAGTGGCCGTCTTCGTGCTGCCGATCGAGCAGCCACTGCTGCGTGCGGGCGATCGTTTCGCGCAGCGGATCGACGCCATTGCCGGAGCCGGACGGCGCCGGAAAATCGTGCGGCGACAACCGCTCGCTGATCCCTGAGGTGGGAACGCTGGGAATGTTTAGGCTCGCTTCCATACGATGCTACTCTCGCTACCGGGCGATGCTTCCGTGATCCGCCGGGGCCGCAAGTGCGGCTGAGCGGGCAGTCTACGCCACTGGAATGCTCTGGACAATATCAGTGGCCAGCGCGGCTCGGCATAAAGGGAGGATCTGCATTCTGAGTGCTAGCACCATGCACCGGATATATTTCGTATTCTGCCGAATTTGACGCGCCATTCGCGAAACGCACGGGTGGATCAAGCACGCCCGCAGTAACGAGCGCTGCTAGCACCTCGGGCTGCACATAATCCGAAAACCCGTAATTGCCGGGCGAGCGATAGCGCGCAATCTCCTGCCAATTCACCGCGACATACGAAACTTCATGCTCAGCGAGCGCGCGGCGTTGTTCTTCGGGACTACGATCCTTGGTCCATTCTTCGAAGCGATCACGATCGAACACCGTGCTGTACAGCACCGGCACGCGCAGGTCGAACACTTCGGCGTCCCCGACGGTCAGCACCACGTCCGCTGAAGATAAGTGCTCGTTCAGATACAGAAACCCGGAATGCACGCGATTTTTGTCTCGCTGCAATTCT
The DNA here is from genome assembly GCA_945957305.1 of uncultured Planctomycetaceae bacterium. Classification (GTDB taxonomy): domain Bacteria; phylum Planctomycetota; class Planctomycetia; order Pirellulales; family JACPPG01; genus JACPPG01. The sequence continues at coordinate 2,583 of CAMFLN010000457.1, forward strand.
TCGAGGCTAATGAAGTACGCGATGTCACCACCTCCGCCACAGATGATCAACAGCAAATTGGCCCCGAGCGTCACGCCCAGGAACGTCTTGGCGGGCCACCGCCAGCCGATCGCGGCGCCCGGGGCGAAGCCGATTCCGCCTAGAAACGCCAACACTGGGTAGATCGGCAGCCAGAAGCGATCGATACGATGGGTAAACAACCACCAGGCAGCAAACACAAACAGCGCATAAGCGGCGAGCCCCCGAGACAGCCGACGATGGCAAGCTCCGCAGACGCCCAGCACCGCAAGAGGCCACACGGCGGGGCTGAGCCAGGAGCTGCGCCAGGCAATATTGGCCGCTGAGTCGATCGCTTTCGCCAGTCCGAAACCAGCCGGACTATGCGCGCGCTGCCACTGCGCATCCAGTTCTTCGGTACGCGTGCGGCCGTCGAAGAATCGATACGCCAGCGGGTATGTCGGATTGCCCGTCAACAGCCAGTTCTTGACGAACCACGGGCCACAGGCCGCGCTCGCCGCCGCGCTAAATAAAAGCCAGGCCAGCAACGCTTGCCGCCAACGCTCGGGCGGCGCGCTGCGAGGAACGCTTATAAAGGCGCGTACCGCAACGACCGCCATGCCCGGCAGCAGCACGAACACGACGTTGGGGTATTTGCAGGCCACGGCCGAGCCCGCCAGGAAGCCGGCCAGCAATAAGCGCGAGCGGGCCAGGCTTCCCTCGGCGCGCCACCAGAGCAGCGTGGCGTAAACCGCGGCCCACAGATAGAGCGCCGATACACCCTCGACCAGGCCCGCGGCCGAGACGCGCACGATCCAGGGAATGGATAGATAAACGAGCGCCGCGACGACGCCTGCGTTCCATCCTCCAAAACGCTCGCCCGCGGCGAGCAATCCCACGGCCGTCACCAGGGCCAGCAGCGCGATCACGGTCTTACCGATGAGCGCTCCCCACCACCAATCCCCCGCCAGCGACATCGAGGCCAGGCTCAACATTTCGCTACCGAGCGGCATGTTGCCGTAGATATTGTGCGGCAGGAATCCGATCGAACCCTGCTGATAGAACTCCTTGGGCGCCTGCAGATGGTATTCACGGACGTCGAAATCCAGCGGCGTCAGCGTGCCGCCGAGTGCGATGACCAAGGAAAACGGAACGCTCCACCATAACCAGCCGCGCGCTGTGGCGCCGTCACGTGTCTCGGTTTGCTGCGACGGTGGCCGTTGCGTGTCCTTACGCGGCAAGCGTTGCCAACCTTGCCATGCTCCCCACACGATTGCCACGGCAGCAGGCGCCAGAAACAGGACTCGCTGCTGCAACCCTCCACAGATTCCCACCGCAAAGGTGTACAGCGACAGAACGCTCGCACCCGTGGCGCAGGCAAAGAAGATCGTATCGAAGCTTGATAATTCGCGATCAGCGCGCAACAGACGGAGCACGCCTCCACCGCTTGCAGCACAGACCACCAGGAGCAGCACAGCCGGCAGCAATACGCGCAGGCGATCCACGACGGCGAACTCGGCCGGCACGCCGCACCAACTGGCCACGACGTCGTCGAACAACAGCAAATCGCGCCCGAGCAGTTTCGCGCGCGACAAGCGGTCCAATTCCGGCAATGGGGCCAGGTAAAATATCGCCAGATAGGCGAGCACCAACGCCGCAACGATGGCCGTGCGC
>CAMFLN010000458.1 GCA_945957305.1 uncultured Planctomycetaceae bacterium
TTTCTCATCAGTCGCGTGTAGGACCTTTTCCATCGACGGTTCTCCCGCTACTGTCGGTTCCATCGTAGCAAGCTGATGAGCCGCTGCGCATTCTGGCATGACGATGCCGGTGATTTCAAAATCCATTCATCCACCGTGATGGATCGCGCAGGAGACTGACGCATGATTCGCCGTTGCCATTTACTTCTGGCTACTCTTTTCGTCGGCCTAGCGGGTCTGGTTACGCCGGCAAACGCGCAACCTGCCAACTCCAATGAACTCGTTGTCCTGACGACCACGACCACGCAGGATAGCGGAATCCTACGAGTCCTGACCGATGCATTTGCGAAAAAATCCGGCCTGACCGTAAAAGCGATTGTCGCCGGCAGTGGCGACATCCTGAAACAGGGTGCCCGTGGCGAGGGGGACGTCCTGCTGACGCATTCGCCCGAGGCTGAGAAGCTCTGGATGAGCGATGGCAATGGCACGTCGCGGCGGCTCGTGATGTATAATGATTTTGTCGTTATCGGGCCGGACAGTGACCCGGCGAAGATCCGGGGCCTGAAGGCGGTCGACGCACTGCGGCGCATTGCTGAGACCAAATCGCCGTTTGTGTCCCGTGGCGATCAATCCGGAACGCATGTTCGAGAATTGGCAACATGGAAACGAGCCGGGATCGATCCGAAAGGCCAGTCCTGGTATCGTGAAACGGGTCAGGGCCAAGGCTTGACGATGGATGTCGCGTCCCAGTTCCAAGCCTATGCCTTCACCGATCGGGGCACCTACCTTGTCCACGCCAAACGCCTCGGCTTGCCCGTTCTCGTCGAGAACGATCCTGTCCTCTACAATATTTACCACGTCATGCCGGTGAACTCGACCAAGTTCCCCCGCGTGAACGCGCCAGCCGGGCAAGCGTTCGCAGACTGGATCGTTTCTTCGGAGGGACAGGCGGTTATCGCCGAAGTCGGAAAGGCAGAGTATGGCCGGTCGCTATTTGTGCCGGCCGCAAACCTGAACGAGGCCCAGCTTCTGCAGAACTGATACCGGGATCGGCGAGGCTGCGTGATGGGGACCGGATCCTGGGACTACTGGGCCGAGATTGGTCAGGGGCTTGTCGACGCGGTTCTGCTGCTCGTGACGGGCGATCCCGAAACGTGGATCATCATTCGGCAGTCGCTGCTTATCTCGGTCTCGGCCACCCTCGCCAGCATGGCGGTCGGCGTTCCAATCGGGCTCTGGATCACCTATGCGAGGTTTCCAGGCCGCGTGGTTTTGCTTGCCATTTGCAACACCGGCTTCGGGCTTCCGCCGGTCGTCGTTGGCCTGGTCCTTTCGATTCTGCTGCTGAGGCATGGGCCGCTGGGATACCTGAACCTGCGGTTCACACCCTATGCGATGATGGTCGGCCAGTTCATCCTAAGCGTGCCGATCATCGTCAATCTGACCGTCGTTGCGCTCCAGCAACTCGACCCAAAGCTTCGGCTTCAAATCTGGGCACTTGGCGCCTCACGTTGGCAAACGCTTTGGCTCTTGAGTCGCGAAATACGCCTGCCTTTGTTGGTTGCATACATGGCCGGCTTCGGCGCGGTCGTGTCCGAAGTCGGTGCAAGTCAGATGCTCGGCGGAAACCTGCCCGGCTCGACGCGGGTGTTGACCACAGCGATCGTCATGGAAACCGGCATGGGTCATTATGATCGGGCTATGGCCTACGGCATCGTCTTGCTCCTGCTGGTGGCGCTGGTCGTCGGCCTGCTGACCTGGGCGCAACAACGCGATGGTCACCGGTGACGGGCGCGCTCCTTCGGGCCACGGGCATCAGTGTTCACCGGGGCAGCCGCCTGACGCTCCAGCCAACCGATTTCCTCGCGCATGCCGGCGAAACTATAGGCATCTATGGTCCAAACGGCGCCGGAAAGAGCACCTTGTTGCAGGCGCTCGCGGGCCTGCTCCCTCTTGCCTCGGGCTCGATCGCCTTGAAGGGGCAGATTCTGGGACGGGAGTTGCCACCATTAGCCTACCACCGACGCATCGCGGCCGTATTTCAGCAACCGCTGCTTCTCCGTGGCACAGTCGGCCACAATGTCGGCCTTGGACTGGCCTTGCGGGGCGTCGGCCGCATCGAGCGCCAGGCACGGGTCAAGCCGGTGCTCGAGCAATTGAAGATCGACCATCTCGCCGACCGCAACATTGCCACGCTCTCAGGTGGAGAGGCGCAGAGAACGAGCCTGGCGCGAGCTTTGGTGCTCGAGCCGGAAGTCCTGTTCCTCGATGAGCCATTTGCCGCGCTCGACCAGCCGACCCGTCGTCGCCTGGTTCAGGAATTGGCGGTCGTACTGCGAGCGCGGCGAATGGTGACGGTGTTCGTTAGCCACGATCTGGCGGAGGCTTCCATCCTTTGCGTTCGCTGCCTGATCATCGACGCAGGAACGATCATCCAGGAAGGCTCGCCCCAGGGAATCGTGCAACACCCCGGAACGCGTCGTGTTGCCGAGATCGTCGGCAGCGATCATCTCTGGGATGCCCGCACCAATAGTGGTCAATAGATCAATTGTAACAATGAGAGGCCAGACTCAGGCCTCAATCATCGTCATCGTCGTCAGCCGCGCGCAACCGGCCGGTTCGCGCGTCGACGACGACCTTCGTGGTTTGGCCGGCCTTCGCACCGATCGCTTCAAGATACCGTCCATCGCGAACGATCTGTACGTTTGACCAACCGTCGGATTGCAACTTCTGTCGCACTTGATCCTCGGTGACCGGCTGGTCGCCTGCTATGAAAACCGGGCCTCGGCGGGGTTCGGCCGTGAGCATGGCCGCTCCGGTAATGGCCAACAGCAACACGCCGCTAGCTGCAAATATCCACTTCCTGTCCATGGCGGTTCTCCTCGTCTCGGCCCCCCGTTTGCGTCTGCATGTTTCAATCGGCCCCAGTGACGGTGTAGTCGCTGAAGTACATATGGCTGTCGGCCTTCGACCACAGGCCGACGCGTCCCGACACCGGTTGCGCCAGGGTGTCTTCGAGGTAAAGCTTGCCGTCGAGATAACCTTCGACCTTGGTGCCGTTAATGCGAACCTTCAATTCATGCCATTGATTGGCCGCAGTCGGCGTATTGCGCACCCACTTGACCGAGGAGCGCTTGCCTTTCTCGAACTTCCACAGCACGAGGTTGTTTTCGAGACAATTGGCGCGAATGGTCAGGTAGTCGCCGTTCGGCTTGAGATTGAACAGAATGCCAGCGCCTTGATCAATGCGACCGGAAATTCCTTTGAACTGGACCGTGATCTCGCCACTTTTGAAATCCGGGATGTCCTTAGCCACGGCATAGGGAAAATACGCATAGGCTTGCACGCGGTCCAGAAACTCGGCGTAGCGCTCGCCATACAGCGCGCGCGCTTTGTCAGCGACACCGGCAGACGATTGTCCTTCTTTCCACTTACGGCCATCGACAACGATGACGTTCTTCCCTCCTTCTTGCTCGATCCGCCAAATTCCGACGACGCTCAAAAAGGACTTGGGCTCGGTGCCGACGGACTCTTTCGCAAGGTCAACCTTTATTGCCTGTTGTGCGGCGAGCGGAACGGCGGCCAGAGTTAGCAAGCAAGCGGATAGTGTTGCTGCGATGGTGAGATGACTATGCGTGTGCATGGGTGTCCTCCAACTTGAACATTTTGCGGACATCGAGGGTGCGGCGGCTCCACCTCCAACAAAGAGCGATCAGCAGCGGCAAACCACCAAAGAACCAGGCCCAGACCGGGCCGGTTTGGGTGACGACGAGGGGATAACCCGGATAGTCGGGTGTCGAGAGCTGGGTTGGCGGAGCAAGGCCGGCCAGCGAATAGATCAAAGGAAGGATCTCGCGAGGGCTGGTCGACCGACTGGCATCCGTTCGCCGATTGTAGACGTAGGTTACCTCGCCATAGCGTTCATCGCTCGTACCCGTGCGAGGACTGAATAGACCATCCGCGATTTCAACGGTCACATTTGGTGCCGCTCTTTCAAGCTTTGCCAGCACATTGCGCCGAAGGTCGACATAACGTGGGTCCTCAATGGCGAGATGCACGGTGATCAATAAAGGCCCGGTGAGTTTGGCCAGCGCCCACTGATCCGCCGTGGCGAAAGAATTGCGTTGATCTTCAGTCACATCGAACGTGGTTCGCAGGGCGCCCGATGCACCCAAGGTAAGCCCGAGGGCGGCAACGCAAACCGCCGAACGCCACATTTTTTTGCGTGCCGGGACGCCCGTCGGCAGCCAGACAGCCGCCAACC
>CAMFLN010000459.1 GCA_945957305.1 uncultured Planctomycetaceae bacterium
CAGTAGTAGTAGGCGGCCATGATGGCGAACAAGCTGCCGCCGAACAGCACGTAGTGAAAATGGCCGACGACGAAGTAACTGTCGCTCACCTGCCAATCGATGGGGACCGCCGCCAGCATGATGCCGGTCAGGCCGCCGATCAGAAACATGGCGAGAAAGCCCAGCGCGAATAACATGGGCGAAGCGAGTCGCAGCTTGCCGCCGTAAATTGTCGCGATCCAATTGAACATCTTGATGCCGGTCGGCACGGCGATCAAAAACGTCGCGCCCGAGAAGATGGCGTCCAGCCCGTCGCTCATGCCCACGGTGAACATATGATGGGCCCAGACTCCCATCGAGATCGCGCCGATGGCGATCGTGGCCGCGGCGACGGACTCATAACCGAAGATGACTTTACGCGAGAAGACCGGCACCACCTCGGAAATGATTCCAAAGGCGGGCAAGGCCATGATGTAGACCTCGGGATGGCCGAAGAACCAGAACAGATGCTGCCAGAGTAGCGCCGATCCGCCGGCCTGCGTATCAAAAAAATGCGCACCCAGCCCCCGATCCAACAGCAGCATGATCAGGGCGGCCGTGACCGGCGGCAGCGCGAAGATCAGCAGCACGCCGTCGAACATCATCATCCAAACAAATAGCGGCACGCGGCCGAGCGACATGCCCCGGGTGCGCATGACGAGAATCGTGGTCACCAGGTTGACGGCCGTGGCCAAAGTGCCAATGCCGCTGACCAGCAGCCCCAGAATCCAATAGTCCGTACCGTGATCGCGAGAAAACGAGTACTCCGTCAGCGGCGCATAGGCGAACCAACCGACGTTCGGCGCGCCGCCAGCAAAGAAGCTCGCATAAGTCAGCGCGCCGCCGAAGGCAAACATCCAGTAGCTGAACGCGTTGAGCCGCGGAAACGCCATGTCGCGCGCGCCGATCATCAGCGGCACCAGGTAGTTGCCAAACCCAAACAGCATGGGCATGACGACAAAGAACACCATCGTCGTGCCGTGCATCGTGAACAGCTGATTGAAGGCGTCCGGGCCGACAAGATGCGCATCGGGGGACCACAGTTGCGCGCGAATCACCAGCGCCTCGAGCCCCCCCAGGATCATGAAGACCAGGCTCGTCACGATATACAGCACGCCGATCACTTTGTGGTCCAGCGTCGTCGCCCAGGACGATCCGGCCACCATCGGCAGCTTGCTTATCGGAGGATGATCGACGACGGCCATGTCCGCAGACCACTCGGTTATTGCAACGATTCCAGAAACTCGACGACGCTGTCGACGTCCGCAGGGCTCAGGCGCAGGTCGGGCATCTCCGAGCCCGGCTTCAGTGAATCAGGATCGGCGATCCATTGCCGCAAGTGGTCGTGATCGTTCTCGACCGTGCCCGCCGCCAAAGTGCGCCGGGACATCAAATGCGTCAGGTCAGGGCCCACCGTGCCACGCGCCGTGGTACCACGCACCGTGTGACAATTCACGCACGACAAAGAGAGGAACTTCGTCCGCCCTGCGGCCGCGCTGGGCACGTCGGCGGCCGGCTGCTTTTCGTTCTGTAACCACCGATCGAACTCCTCGCGCGGCTCGGCGACCACGCGCAGCTTCATATTGGCATGTTGCGTTCCGCAAAACTCCGCGCACTGGCCGAAAAAGATTCCCGGCTCGTCGCTGGTAAACCACATGCGATTCGACCGGCCCGGTATCAGATCTGTTTTGCCCGCCAGCCGCGGCACCCAGAAACTGTGAATCAAGTCGGCCGAGAGCAACTCGATTTCGATCCGCGCCGGCTGGCCGTCGCCACTCGCCGGCACATGGATCTCGTTGGCAGTGCGCATCGTCTGTTCCGGCTGCTCGCCTGGGTAAACAATTTCCCACCACCACTGATGCCCGATCACTTGCAACCGTAACGCGGGAGGATCATCGTTCGCCTGCTGCGCCTCGACGACGCTACGCACCACGACCAAAAACAGCACAAAGACGATCAACAGCGGCGCCACGGTCCAGGCGACCTCCAAAGGAGGGCTGCCATAGATCTGTGCTGGTTCGGGCTCGGCTTTTTGCGCGTTCGCGGCGGCACGCCGGCGGTAACGCACCGCGGCGTAGATCAGCATCCCTTCGACCAAAAGAAAAATCGCGCCCGTGATCGCCAGCACCAGGTAAAACAAGTCGCGGATCGACGAGGCGGGCTGGGATACCGGATGAAAGACCGACAAGTCTTCGGCCGCGGCCGCGACCTGTCCACTGACCATGACGGCCAGCAAGATCATCGCCGGCGCGCAAGCGACTGCGAGTCGCTGGATTGCACACGCCCACGGGCAATATCCTTGCTGCGCTTCGCTCATCGTTCCATGACAGCGATCGAGGGGTGCAGTAGCTGGCGGTAAAAGCGCGTGCAGTGTACCCCTTTGCCTCACAGTCGCCAAGCAGCGAGCCGCAGGCTCCGGCCCTGACGAAGCGCCGGCAGTAACGAATCTATCGTCTGCCACCCCCCCAAGACGCCTGGCGAGTCATTTCGCCGGCGACAAAGCGAAATCTGTTGAACTTGCGCGCCGTACGATATAGGACCGGCATTAGCGAAACTCCACCTGCTTCATGGCATCGCATAGCAGGGCCCTGGACGCCGCTACGTTGACCGCCGGCCGTGAGTTACTTAAGGAATGAAACGTGACTGAACTGCTCGCGAAAAATCCCGCTACCGGTGGTCCCGGAATTCCGCCGCGCTGGACGCGCGCCAACAAGGAGGGGGTGGGAACCGCGTATTCTGATCTCAGCCGGATCTGGTTCACCATTTCTCGCGGCGCCATCAACGAAGTCGCGTTTCCCACCATCGACCGTCCGCAAATCCGCGACTTTCAATTCCTGGTGACTGACGGCCAGACGTTTTTTCACGATGGCCGCCGACATGCCAATCACGTCGTCGATTACATCGCCCGGCATACGCTGGGCTATCGCATTACTACCCATTGCCCCGAAGGGCGCTACACGCTGACCCGCGAGATCATCACCGATTCGCACCGGCCGACTCTGCTGGTGCATGCGCGGCTCGACGCGGAAGCGGACTTGCGCGACAAGTTGCAGTTGTTTGCGCTGCTGGCGCCACACCTCGACGTGGGGGGATGGAACAACCATGGCAATGTCGTCACCACCTCGCAGGGAAGCGTTTTGACGGCCAACAAGAATGGTATCTGGCTCGCCATGCAGGCGACGATCCCGTTCAGTAAAACCTCGTGCGGCTATGTCGGCACGACCGACGGCTGGCAGGACATCTCGGCCGACTACCGCATGGACTGGCAATTCGATTCAGCGCCTGATGGCAATATCGCCCTGACTGGACAGCTGGACCTGAGCGGCGGTCACGAATTCACACTGGCGATCAGCTTCGGCTTCAGCCTGCATCAGGCGCTGGTATCGCTCTCGCAATCCCTGAGTCAGCCGTTTGACGCGCACGCGCACAGTTACATTGCGCAGTGGAACCGAGCGGCCGACCATCTGCGCTGCGAACCTGTGCCGGTCACAGGCGACGAAGGACACCTGTACCGCATCAGTCACTGCCTGGTCGTCGCCCACGAGGACAAAATCTACGACGGCGCGACGATTGCCTCGCTGAGCACCCCCTGGGGCGAATCCAAAGGTGACGAGGATCTCGGCGGCTACCACCTCGTGTGGACGCGCGACATGTGCAATAGCGCCACCGGCCTGTTGGCCGCGGGGCATACGACGCCACCGCTGCGAGCGCTGATTTACCTGAGTTGCTCGCAATGCCCTGACGGCGGGTTCTATCAAAATTTCTGGCTCGGCGGCGATCCTTACTGGCGCGGCGTGCAACTCGACGAGGTGTCGTTTCCCATCATGCTCGCCCGGCGCCTGCAGGACGCCGGCGCTCTCGATGGCTTCAACCCTTGGCCCATGGTGCGGGCGGCAGCGGGCTACGTGATCGAGCATGGACCGGCCACGATGCAGGAACGCTGGGAAGAAAACAGCGGCTACTCCCCCTCGACCTTGGCTGCGAACATTGCCGGCCTGATCTGCGCGGCTTGCTTCGCGCGCGAGCAAGGCGACGAGCACACGGCGCAATTCTTGGAAGAGTATGCCGACTTTCTCGAAGCGCACGTCGATCAATGGACCGTGACCACCGCCGGCGAACTCGTGCCCGGCATCACGCGCCACTATATCCGCATACACCCCGTCGCGCCGGGCGATCCGTGGGCTGACGAAGATCCGAATAACGGTTGGCTGGTCTTGCGTAACC
>CAMFLN010000460.1 GCA_945957305.1 uncultured Planctomycetaceae bacterium
AGCTGGTCCAGTGCTGTGCTGCAAACGTTGCAATCGGAAGGGTTGGGGAACGGAACCGGCTACTCCATCCCCGTCGGCGATACGTCGCAATTGACGACGATCCCGTGGTTCAACTTGAACCAGATTCAAATTGTTTTCAGCGACAATGTGAATGTTCAAGCAAACAGCTTGACGGTTACCGGAATCAACGTTGCCCAGTACGCCATCCAAAACTTTAGCTACAACAGCACGACACACACGGCCGTGTGGACACTCGCGGGCGCCGTCGGACCGGATCGGTTGACGCTGCATCTCAAATCGTCGGGCGCGGGCGCGGTGACCGACTTGTCGGGGCGCGCACTCGATGGCGAGTGGGTCAACGCCCAGAGCAGCTATCCGTCCGGCAATTATTCACCCGGCGGAGATTTCAACTTCGCCATCAATGTCTTGCCGGGAGATGTAAATCTTGACGGCATCGTCAACGGTCAGGACATGGCGCTTTTGGCTTCGACGACAGTCGAATACCCCGGACCGCAGGGGGATCTTAACATGGACGGTATCGTTAATGGGCAAGATCTCGCGCTTACGGCCTCGGAGTGGTTGGCGACCTTGCCCAACGCCCCGGCCGGATCTCTGGCATTGGCGGTTGGCTACTCTCAACCTGCTGTCACCACACCAATCACGAATCTAAGCGCGCTGAGTCTGAGTCTAGCGGCCGAGAATTCGGCGCCACCAAGCGTCGTGCCCAGAAATGATGTTCAGTCGCGTGACAGCGGCTTCGCGCCCCATCGGACGCTCATATCACAGCTACGTCACCCGGACTCCACGGGCCCTGTGTCGCCGCGTGATGTGGCTGTTCTGGATCATCTCCTGGCGCAATTCGGCGATCTCGACCAGAATTCGCTTCCTTTGCGCCTACGTGCAAGGCGCAGCGGCGGTTGAACACAGCGGCTAAGAAATTATCTGGTCGAGGCTGGCCGTTCTTAAATCGCGCTGGTCTCAATGTGACCGCTTGTCGGCTGCAATTTCTCCGGCCGCAACGGTCTCCTGCAGCGAAGGGTCAAAGACCACAATCTCTATTCCTCCGTCAAGCCGCACTGCCGGCATGACACTTGCAGGCTCGCACTTTCGCACGGCGCCTGAAAAAATATTTGCGGCGCCCTGGCGTGCGCCGGCGCTCTTCGGCGCTTTTCCGAGCGGGGGACACCATGAGGCGCACATCGGTCGCGATTGCTGCTTTGGTCGTATGCGGAGTCATTTCCACCGGCGCGCGGGCGCAGAAGTCGTCCAAACCTCATTCTGTTCCTGATGCGGCGGCGGCAGCGCAACACACGCGCGAGGCGAAGTCCGACCGGCCCGAGTCACACCAGAGCAACCACGACAAGGCAGAAATCTTCGCGCCTGACCGCCCGGCGCCGATCACAGCGGCGCTTACGGATCAGCCCAACCAAGGACGTATCCTTGGTTTTGATTTTGCCCGCGACGGCCTGAACTCTCCGGCGCCATTTACGACTTTTGCGGAAACGATGAAACGCGAGAGCGAAGCACGCCCCAAGGTCATGGCCGCGCAGCGCAAGGTGCTGGAATCGCGCTATGACCTGCATGCCAAAAAAGATCCGAAGGTGACCATGTACCGCGGAAAACCGCTGGCCGTTGGGCCGACGGCGCGCCTGGCCCAAGGAACGGATTGGAACAGCCTCGGGCAGATGTCGGCCGCTGACATCAAGAAGAAGAATTTGTTCCCCTATCCGTCACTGCCACATCCGTTGCACACCAACGGCGGTCAGGTATTCCCCCGCATGCAAATCGATATGTTTCCGCGACTGGAACGATTTGACGTCGAATTCGATTTGCCCGAGGATTTCCTACCGGAATTCCCGCCCGCCATCTTTTTGCAGAATCGACCGGAGTTGGGAGACGTCTCGCGGGGCCAAATTGTGAATCTGAACAACTTCCGTGAGTTGTTCAAGGAAATCATGACCCCGGTGCAGTTGGAAGGGATGCGACTGTTGCTGACACCGCTGCCGCAGGAAGAGTTCAACCTGACGGACGATCGCAAGAGCCCCCAGCCGCAGCAGGGGGTGGCTTGTTTTGATTGTCATGTGAATGGACACACCACCGGGCAATTCCATCTGAGCCCGGATATCCGTCCTCAAGACCGACGATTCAGGCTGGATACAACGAGCCTCCGCGGCTTAATTAATCAGCAGATTCACGGCTCGAAGCGCAGCTTGCGGTCGGTCGAGGATTTTACCGAGTTCGAGCAGCGGACTGCCTACTTCAACGGCGATCCGATTCGCCCGATGAAGAAGGGCTTTCAAGAGATTCCGCGGAGCATGGTTCCGTTTATGGCCCAAGCGCAAAACATGTTCGATTTTCCGCCGGCGCCCAAGCTGAACCGCCTGGGGCGGCTTGATCCGGCCAAAGCTTCGGACCAGGAGCTGGCGGGCGAGAAGCTCTTTTTCGGCAAAGCCCAGTGCGCGGTGTGTCATCCCGCGCCGTTCTATCTCGATGACAAGATGCACGACCTCCACCTGGAAGAGTTCTTGGACGAACCCGGGGACGGTCCGATCAAGTCCTTCACACTCCGCGGCATCAAGGAGAGCCCCCCCTATCTGCACGATGGCCGGTGCCTGACGCTGGAGGACACTGTGGAGTTTTTCAACCTGGTGTTTAGCCTGAAATTGAGCAGCGAGGAGAAAGCCGACCTGGTGGCATTCCTCCGCGTGCTATGACGACTCATTTCATTTCGCCTCGGGCGGAGTATATCCCTGCCAGACCCATTGCAGCGCCAAGGGGAGCGTCTGCTGTTTGACCGCCCCGTCGCAGTGTACGGCGTTGCGCGCAAAGACGAACTGGTAAGGATAGCCCTTGGCGGCCAGGACGCGGGCCATGTTTTCGTTGGCGAGTACCCAATCGTGCATACCGTCATACATGATGTTGGGGTTGAGCAGATCCGAATCGCTGATTTCCATCCAAATGCGCAGCGGTTTCTTCTCGCTCTCGGGAATCAGGCGTTCGTGGAACCCCCAAGCTCCGTGCGGCGTTTCGGGGTTGTAGGGCCATTGCTGGTTTACGAAGGTGCCCGAGTAACTTAGCACCCGCCGGTACAGGTCGGGGCGATACCAGGCCATGATCAAGGCGCAGGACGCGCCCGAACTGCAGCCCATCGTTGCGCGGCCATTGGGATCTTTGGTGAGCTTGACTCCACATTCCTTTTCGACCAGCGGCAGTACCTCGGTCTCGACGAACTCGGCATACACGCCAGACATGGTGTCATATTCCAGGCCGCGCTGGCTTCCCTGCGCATCTCCGCCGCCGTTGCCGATCGAGATGGCGACCATCGCGGGCAGCTTCTTTTGCGCAATCAGATTGTCAAGCGCCGTGAACAGCAGTTTGTCAGGGCCGTCGGCGCCCACGATGAACGGCACTTCGCTTCCCTGCTGGTATTGGTGCGGAACGTAGACTGCGACGCGACGAGTATAGGGCGCTGGATGACTCGTGGTGACGATCAACTTCGCCGGTTCGCCCGGTTCGATTGTGCCAAAGGTATTCGGCTCGCGGGCAATGCCGGGATAAATCTTGCTGTCAGTCGATTTCATGGTCAGCGTGTGAACCGTGCCCTTGGGAACGTCGGGCTGCTCGATCATCTCAGCGGCCTTGGGGTGCGTGGGGCCGATGATGAAGTTGCCCTCGGCATCAATTGGCGGGATTTCGCCATCGGGCAGTTCGCGCGCCGTGACATATCCAGGAGTATGCGGGTCACGTGCTGGCGGGCGGGCCCGCTGGGCCGCGGCCGGCTGCACTGAAAGAGTCATGATGCCGATCAGTAGAAAGATTCGTGTCATGGGAGTGAACTTTGCGAGCAAGGGTGGAATGAATAGGGACATGTTCACCGATTCGCCGAGGTGGAAATTGCTGCGGCGCCGGGCTTCAAAAATCCCGCGATGAATAGGGACCACGCCGTCAGCAACCCCAGGCCCGCCACGATGTGCGTGACCTTTAATACTATTTCCTGCCAGGCGGTGCCACCGGTGGCGCCGGCCTGCGCGGCCGCCAGGGACAGGATTTCTCGCGTGCCCCACCAGGCGTTCGCGATTTCTGACGCCAGCATAATCCAGGTCAGTACGGCCGACAGCAGCATGACAAGGAGTGATTTGCTTCCCACGTTATGGGGTACGGCCAGCAGCACGACGCCGAGCAGCGTGTACAGGAGTCCGTTGGACGTGAATTGAATATGGGCGGTAAGTCCCAGCC
>CAMFLN010000461.1 GCA_945957305.1 uncultured Planctomycetaceae bacterium
GGGTTAGCAAGAGGGGAATGGCGGCCCTGTCCCTGCGTTCGATGAGTAGACGCTGCGCCGTGTCGCGCTGCCACCCGTTGTAGTGCGAAAGTTGCGTTACGAGATCCTCTGTCGAGGCATGTGCCAGCCGTGGTTGGCGGCGTGCAAAGTTCTCGCGCTGGCGCACGCGCCAGATGCGGCCGTGACCGACCCCTTCGCGCCAATCGACCTTATCGCGCCACTGCCCGACGACGAACTGTGGGTGTTCGACCCAGCGGCGATAGAAATCCGCGATGTACAGCGCGCCGTCCGGACCTGTGCAGGCAAAGACCGGGTGAAACCAGGAATCTTTGGCGGCGAGGAACTCGCGCCCCTGCTCGACACGCCGTGCGACGAACGTGGGACCCTGCGGTTCGAGCCGGCGATGATGCACCAGGCTCGACAATGATTCACCCACGAACGCATCCCCGCGATAGGCGTCTCCGAGTTGATCGCCGCGAAAAATGCCCAAGCCTGCCAGGGCGTTGAAGTGATTCGTCGATTCCCGATTAAAGGTCTGCGGCCGCGGACTTATGGGAAAAACTTCACCACTGTCACCCGGATCGATCAGGTTATGAACCGCCAGCGACGCTAAATGCGGATTGCGGGCGATGTCCGCCTCGTCGAAGAGAGCCTGGCGGACCGGCATTGTATTCCAGGAAAGAAAGCGGTTTCCGTAATCATCGCGCGACTGGCCAAATTGGCTTTGCCCCATCGTGGCTTCGAAGCGGGTGAAATCGGCCGAGAAGCGAAAATCTCGCGTGCGAATTAAAATGCCTTGGTCGGCGGGTTGGTCGGGCCGGCGAATGACACCGTCACTGCGCCCGTTGGCGCCGTAGATCCAATTGTCGAGTCCCCAGCACAGACCATTCGCGCGAAGCTGTTGATTGCCCTCGCCGAAGCCGGTGAACAGGACGCGCCGCTCGTCGGCGATGCCGTCGCCGTCGTGATCACTCAAGAGCAACAAATCCGGAGCCGCCGTGACCAGCAGCCCCTGCTGCACGCACAGCACGCCGTTGGGAAAATTGAGTTTGTCGGCAAACAGGGTCGCGGTTTCGTAACGGCCATCGCCGTCTTTATCCTGTAGTCGGCGAATCGTGCCGGACATCGGACCCAGGGGGTAATCGCGCATTTCGGCCACGTACAAAGTGCCATCGGCGTCCCAGCACAGGGCCACGGGGCTGACAACATCCGGCTCGGCCGCGACCAGTTCGACGACCAAATCGGGATCAGCCAGGACAAAACTCTGCTGCTCCTCGGCGGGCGTGCGCGCGCCGGGCACTGCGTCTGGCTCGTTAAAGCCGAAACTGCTGACTAGGCCCAGCAAGGTACTGGCGACCGCTGCGTAACGTAACGGCGTGTTCATGGCTTTCCCTGGGCCGCGAGTTCTTCGATCATCTGCACGACCTGGTCCGCGATTCTTTCGCCGGTGCCAGGCTCGGCATAGCTGTGGTGCCCCATCCAGGTCTGGTAGCCCCCCAACTCATGCCCTTCGCGATCGGGCAAATAGCCGATCCAATCGTTGGCCAATTCCGCCACGAAGGTGTCCTTCACGGGCGAGCGGCGCTTGATATCAACGCCCAGCGACGTGAAGTATTCGGCCGGCACGCCGACCAGTGCGACGTCGCCAAACAGCAAAACCTGCAACCAGGTCTGCTTTTCGCGTCCTTGCTCAGTCTTCAGCTCCAGCCGTTGTTGGCGAAACACGTTGGCAATGGCGTCCGCGTGATCAGGGGCGCGTTTGCGGCAGTACGAAACGACCTTGTCGTCCTCGACCTGCTCGTCAAAGGTGCGCACGCGAAACTTGAACGGTCGCCGCAGCGCGGCAATCCGTTTCACCTCGCGAGTTTCCGCCTTGCCGAGCGCATCGGTCACCGCATTCTCAATTCTCACCATGGCGTCGGCGGCTGGAATGCCGGCAATATTGTGCGTCGAACCCGAGGCGCCCTCGAGGAAACAGACACTGGCGCCGAGTTTCTTCTCCAGGTCCTGCGCGGCGAGGCCGTAAAACGAGGGGGAACGGACATTCGGGCGGATCGTGCCAATCGTGTGCGTCGAGTGGTTGAAAACCAGGCTCAACAGCTTGTCGTCGGGGCCGTAGAACGCCCACACGGGCAGTTGCGGATCGAAGGGACCAGTCGGCCGCACTGCATCTTCGCGCGATCCGATCCAAAAGATGGTGTTATCCGAGAGCAGCAGGCGACTGTTCGCCCCCACGGTGTTCTCTTCGCCTAAATGAAAGGCGAAGCGGCAATGTTCGACGCGATTCTTGTCAGCCAGTTCGACCGAATGAATGATCCCATCGATGACGCTCTTGATGAACTCCGGCTCAGGCCCGTAGCCATGTACGCGAATCGTGCTCGGCGCCGAGTGCGTATGCGTGGCGTTGACCAACAAGTGGTCCGCCGGAATCCCGCAGCGACGCGTAAGTTCGGTGGCGGCCGCTTGGACCATGGCATCCGTGACGAACAGCACGTCGCAGGCGACAATGGCGAACTTGCCCCCCACAGGATGCTCAAGCACGACGGCAACAGCCCGCAGTTGCCCCTCTTGTCCCTGCACCTTGGCGCCGCCGATGCCGCCAGCGACCGTCATGTCATCGGTGGCGATAAACTTCGCGGCCCCCGAGCCCACACGAAGCTGGCTCTGTGCCGGGTCGGCTGTGGCGACGGTGGCGCTGAGCGATAATGCAATCAAGAGTTCACAAGCAACCCAGCAGCAACGCAAGAGAGACCGACGGGAAGCGTGGTACGATGACCGTGGATTCATGCGCCAGATACCTTGGTTAAAATCTTCGAAAGAATGCGCCGCGGCGAGTTTCAGTCAAAAATTCGCCACAGCACATCCAGGGCACACCCTGGGTCATTTACGCGGTAGGAAACAAGGCAGGTACGATCAGCGACTATCATGAGTGATCCACAGGTCGCCGCCAAGTGCCGCAGTGATGCAGACAGCAGGAATTCCCGGGTCAGAACCAAATCCCTCGTCGCAACGCGCGTAGATGCGTAAACCCAGCGCCCCCTCGGATCAGGAAATGACCTCACTTCGTCAATCAGTTGGTAGCGTCATGAGAATAATCCATTTTGTGTGCTGCGTGTTTGCCCTGTTCCAGGTTTCGCGCGCCGGCGACGAAACGCCGCCTCTCCTCACGACAGTCCCCATCGATGATCAGCGGCTGTTGCTGGCTCCCTACGTTTGGCGCCTCGACGGCACGGGGGAAGCGGCGCGTGCCGAAGCCGCGATGCCCGGCGCTTATTTGAAGGCAACCTGCCGCGAGACACGGAACGTGGCTCTGCTCATCGACGGCGCCGCCAACAATGATTGTCCAGCTTCCTCGATGCCCGTGATCGAGTATTCGGTCGATGAAAGCGCCTTTCATGTCGTGCCGCTGACCCGCACGGGCAGCGTTTATGCATTGCCACTGGCCCATGATCTCGATCGTGCAAAGCCACATCGATTGGAGATCTATTTTCGCGCGGCCGATCTGACGCTCAAACGTTGGTCTACTGCGCAAACACACTTGCGCCTGGCCGGATTGACGCTTGATCGCGGCGGCCAGATCGAACGGTTTCCCGCACGCCCGCGGCGCATGATCGGCTTCGGCGATTCGATCCTCGAAGGAGTTGGCACCGACGGTGAATTCACCAGTTGGCAATCCTTGGGCGTCAACAATGCGCGGGGAACGTGGTTGCCGATTGTCGCCGCGGCGCTCGACTGCGAATACGGCCAGCTTGGTTCGGGCGGACAGGGGATGACACGCGTCATCCATTTGCCGGCGCTCGTCGATACCTGGAATCGGTATGACGCCGAGCGGTCACGATTGACCGACGGTCGCCTGCTTCCTGAGCCGGACTACATTTTTTGCGCGATGGGGACCAACGACTACGAAAAGGACATCACGGCAGATTACACGCGTTGGCTTACGGAAATGCGCGAGGCCTGTCCGCATGCCTGGTTCTTTTGCGTCGTGCCGCCGTTGGGTTTGCACCGCGCCGAGATCCTGGCGGCGGTCAACGCCCGTACCCAACTGTCCGACAAACGAGTGCGCTTGATCGAGACGCCGCGGCTCGCCCCCTATTTTCGTGTCGGCCAGGGGGCCACTCCGCTGGCCTATGACGGGGTTCATCCCTCGCAGCTAGGGCATGCGATGCTAGCGGCGCAGATCGCAGTTGAAGTGCAAAAAGCTCTCGACCAGGGTGAGTAAC
>CAMFLN010000462.1 GCA_945957305.1 uncultured Planctomycetaceae bacterium
ATCAAAACCGGCGTCGCGCCCGCCTGGTGAATTTCGGCCGCCATTGTCGCGGTCAGCTTGGCGCCCCCGTCGGCTCCGTCCGCCAGGCGGCTACGCATATTATCCAGCAGAGTGTCGATGTGCCGCGTGAGCCGCTCGTCGCGGACGCTGAAATTCAATTCGTACGGGTCGGTCCAATTGTCAGGGGCAATTTGCCGCAATCCACGCCGCAACCGTATCCGAACTTGTTGATTGATGACGTTCAGTGGCGCCGTGCGAAAGTGCAACTCCTGTTGAAAAGGGGTTGAGCGCAGGGCCGCATAATTTTCTTCGCCGATGCCCGGAACTGCGTCGCGGCCCCAATCCGCGGGCCACGCCTTGACGAATCCGCCCATGGCATAGGCGTACGCCTTGTCGAGTTCCATGTCGTCGAGCCGCCCCAGGTCTTCGGGACGTAGCCCAAAGGCCACGGCGGCAGGATGCGCCTGCAGTAATTTCGGCAGCAAAATGCGGATTTCGTTCAGACCACAAGCGCTAATCGCGAAGTTCTGCGCGTTCCACCCCGCCGGTGCAGTTTCTGCCATGATCCGTGTATCGACCCCCTCGCGCGTGATCGAGTTGCCCAAGAGGGCGATGCTCGGCGCCGGCGCGAGCGGCTTGTCCAAATGTCGGCCAAGTTGTACGACGCGTTCGACGCTGCCGACGCCAGCCAGCGGCAAGATGACCTTCACCAGCAGCAAGAATCCGAGCGCCGCTCCCACGGCCGGCAGCACTAACATCCGCAACAGCGGCATCAGCACCGCCCTCGATGAGGTGGCCGTGTCAGGCGGACTGGTTACGGGTTCTGCGACGCTGGTCATGAAAAACAAATCACCGAAGTCGGCGAGAGCAAACTGCAGGAAGAGAGCCGCTTGAGGAGCCACGGAAACTACACGCGTAAGCACTGTTTCTTACCGACGCGCATGTCTCTCGTCTGTAGCGCTAGCGCACGCTCGGGGCGGGACCTCCGGGACGGCGCGGGGGCAATGGTCGCACGGGGGGCATGTTGGCCGGTACCCGTGCTGCGCCCTTCTGTGGGCGCGCATAGTAGGCCATCGTGACGGTCGTGGCAAAAATCGGCCCGAACGATTGGCCGTTCAAGAACGAGTGGTCGACCATGGCAATCATAAACATCATTGTCGAAATCGCGAGTAGCGGCGGCCTGATCTGCGGATCCGTGCACTTGTAACACATGTGCACCAACACGGCGAGGAACGCCAGCCACGCCAGCAGCGCGAGGATCCCTGAGTTCCCCCAGACGTACAGATAATAATTATGCGGCCCGATACCAGTGCCGATCGGCACCACGGCATCCATAAAACGGTGGCCGCGACCGAAGAATGGCTCGCGCATGATGGCGTCCCAGCCGTACTTCCACAGGGCCGAGCGGTCGTTGTCCGGCCCTTCGCTTTGCACCTGGCCACGCAGCAATCCGCTGAACCGTGCGAGGCGTTTGGCGGTTCCCTTCGTCTGCTGTCCTTGCGACAGATAACCGACGAAGACGCTGGCTGCGACCATGACGACGACCAGCACCACAGCGACTTGCAACACGACGCGGACGCGCTTCGCGGCGATCCCGTAGACGGAGAAGCCGATGATCATCAACAACACGCCGGTACGGGACAACGTCGAGAGCATCCCCAGCACGATAATGCCACGCACGATCAGATTCACGGACTTGGACTTAAACGGCACGGCCAACGAAAAGAACAAGCAGAAACTGAGAATCTGCACGCAGGAGTTGGGATTGATCCAAAACCCGGAACCGCGCCCCGCCTCGGCAATGATCCGCGCGAAGGTGCTGTACATGCGGACCTGGATGAGCGAAAACAGCGATCCGATCACCGCGGCGATGACCGTGGCCTTGACGACCATCGGTACTTTTTCGGGATTGACGGCGCGCAGCATCAGCATCGGCACGCCCACGATGTTGATCCACTGCTTCAAGATCAATTGCCACAGGACTTTGTCCGAGAAACCGGCCAATCGATCCGGCCCAAGGAAACCGCCGATCGCAAACACAATGCAATACAAGTTCGCGATCGTGAAGTAAATGTGCCCCGGCTTCTTGCGCACCAGCGGCATGATGAGCAGGAAGGCCACCGCAAAGGTGACGGGCTGAATCGGCAACGATTCAATCTTGTAGGCCGAGATGTAAATCCCGGTCAGATTGAAGAAGGCAAGCAGGTAGAACGCCATGTACGTCCAAAACACGAAGGACGGCACAGGGTATTCCTGCGCGCGTCGCGCCGGCATGGGCGCCATGGGCACGCCCGGCATTCTAGGCGCGGTGGCTGAGTACCTGGTCATATAAGCTGTATAGTCGCGCGAGGGTATTTTCGATCGCGTATGAGTCTGCGGCTTGCTGCCGGGCTGCTTTTCCGTGCCGACGGGCGAGTTCTTCGTCGTCCAGGTAACGAGACATGGCGTGGGCCAAGGCCGCCGGGTCGCGCGGCGAGACTAGCAAGGCTTCACGCTCGTTGGCCACGACGTCCCGCACTCCTCCGATATCGCATCCCACGATCGGCAGGCCGGCCAGGGCCGCTTCGATCACGGCATTGGACAGCCCTTCGACTTCCGAGGGAAACACGAACATATCGGCACTGCGCAGCAAATCGACGACGTCGTGCCGCATCCCCAGGAATTGTACTACATTGGTCAGTTTAGATCGAAGAACTTGCGCTTCGAGATTTTCACGCTCAGGGCCGTCCCCCACCAAGATCACGCGCAGGGGGCTGTGCGTGGCCTGCAACCGCGCCACGGCCTCCAGCAAGTCACAGACGCGCTTGGTATCGACGAATCGCCCGACAAAAATTGCCAGGCGATGTTCCGGCGTTATACCCAATGTGGCCCGGACGACATCGCGGTCCAGCGGGCGATCGAAGGGGCGAAGGTCATGCCCATTGGGAATCAGTTCGATCCGTTCGAGCGGGATGCCGTGCGTGGCTAGGAAGGCTCGCGAAGCTGCGGAGTTCGCCGCGTAGCCGGCGCATTGCGTGCGCACCATCCACTCGCGCAGGCGCTGCTGGCGTGGATTCAACACGGTGCTCGTGGCTTCCGAATAGACCACAGGTTGCCGGGCTCGTCCCAAGATTCGGGCCAGCGTCACATAAAACATGCTCGCTTGCAGGAACACGTGAAACACGTCAGCGTCACTGCGGGCAATCTCGCGTGCGGCACGCAGGGCGAAGCCGGGACTATAGGAACGCTTGCGGTTCAAGCAATGGATCTCGACGCCGGCGGCGCGGACGATTTGCTCATTCTCGCCCCCCGGGCGCAAAGTCCAGACCACGGGCTCGTAGCGCGACTTGTCCATCGCCGTGCACAAGGCCGTGACGTTGCGCTCAGTGCCGCCCCGGACCAGGGTGTTGATGAAAAATGCGACCCGGCGTCGGCTCATGCGGCGTACCGATTCCACCAGGCGTCGAAAACGAGCAAAGCAAATAATTCGTCCGAACGTTCAGTGCTCAACCGCCCCACGCCCTGTTGGACGTCATCGAACAGCCGAGCCACGCCATGCGGATCGAGCAGGCCATCTCTCACGGCTGCTCCGTCCGCGATGGTTGTGCGCAGCTGCTTGTCGCCCGCCGCGGTCTGCATCCACCTTTGCAGCGGAATGCCGAATCCCCGCTTCCGCCGATAGGCCAGGTCGTCGCCAAACTGCCGCGCCACGAGCCGGCGCAAGACGCGTTTCTCCGTGGCACGCTCGAAGCGCACTTCTTCGGGAATCCGCATCGCGAGCTCGGCCACCTGCCGCGAAAGGAACGGCACCCGCGCCTCGAGGCTGTGCGCCATGCTCGCCCGATCGACTTTGACCAGCATGTCGTTGGGCAAGTACATCAATAAGTCGTACAGCTGCGTTTGCGTCACAGGCGGCAGGCCGCGCAGCTCGGCGACATGCGCCCGCATGTGCCAGGCGCGGGCTTCGCCCGGCTCGCGCTGTTCCGGCGCCAAGACCTGGGCCCGCAGGGCGCGTCCGGGCAAACGCAAAACGGACATCCGGCGTTCATCCCGCGGCAGCGCGAACCGGCGCGCCCAGTCGTGGACCCGGGTCGACACCGGCGACATGGCCGCCACCGTGCCAAACAGCAGGCGAGTAATGAAGTCAGGCACGACGTCCAACCGGCTGATATTCTGACTGAGTACGTGATGGCGGTATCCGCTGAATAGCTCGTCGCCGCCGTCGCCAGACAGCGCTACGG
>CAMFLN010000463.1 GCA_945957305.1 uncultured Planctomycetaceae bacterium
CTAGTGGTTGATGGCGGATTGTGGATGAAAGCCGCCCGAATTTAGCCCTGGGATTTCACCCTAGTCCCGGACCTTGGTCGCTACTCCCCCCGCGATTGCCATTTTCGTTAAAAAGGTCCGACGCACGGGGCCGAAACCCCGGGGCCGCTGCTCAGACCCCCCCTGCAAGCATGGCCACTGGTCGCGAGCGAGCCACATTCTTGCACGGTCGACCGGTACCTTTTCCCGGAACGGGGTTTAGATACGTATTGAATTAGAATAGTCCTAGAGCGATTCTTGTCCGCCGGTAGCTTTATCCATGTCGGGCGGTAGCACAGTTTTGCCGGAGTCATTCATGGGGCCCGTCCGCCATTTTCTGTCGATGGTCGCTCTTGTAGCCCTCTTGGCCGCCTCGGCAGCCGGGGCTGCTCCCGGAAAGCCCAAAGCCACGAAGGAAGGGCTCGAATTCTTCGAGAAACGGATTCGCCCGATCCTCGTGCAGAATTGCTACGAGTGTCATTCAGGAGATAAGGCGAAGGCCAAGGGACACCTGCTACTCGACTCGGCCGAGGGGATGCTGCAGGGTGGGGAGTCAGGAGCCGCGATCATGCCTGGCGCGCCCGATGACAGCCTGCTCGTCGAGGCGATCCGCTACGAGGGGTTGCAGATGCCTCCCAAGGGGCAATTGCCCGAGGACGTGGTCCAGGACATCGTCCAATGGATCGAGATGGGCGCGCCCGACCCGCGTGTCGGCAAGGCGGCCAAGCCGCGTGACAAGATCGACATGGCCGCGGCGCGGCGCTATTGGGCCTTTCGCGCCCCCAAAGCGGGAACGCCCCCCGAGGTCAGCGATTCGCGCTGGCCGATCGCGCCCATTGACCACTACGTGCGGGCCACACAGGAAAAGGAGAAGCTGACGCCGGTTGGTGACGCGGATCGCCTGACGTTGATTCGCCGAGTGACTTTCGACCTGACAGGCCTTCCCCCCACGCCCGAGGAAGTTGACGCCTTTTTGAAAGATCCAGCCAGCAATGCGCTGGAGACGGTGGTTGATCGCTTGCTGGCTTCGCCGCGCTTCGGCGAACGCTGGGCGCGGCATTGGCTCGACTTGGTACACTTTGCCGAGTCGTCGGGCAAAGAGCGGAACATTCCCTACCGTTACGCCTGGCGCTACCGAGATTACGTCATCGACGCGATCAACGCCGACAAGCCGTACGACCGGTTCATCATCGAGCAAGTCGCGGGCGATCTGCTGCCGGCGCGTAATAAGGAGGAAAAGAACGAGCATCTGATTGCCACCGGCTTTCTGACGGTTGGCCCGAAGGGGGTTAATACTCCCAACGAAGAGCAATTCGTGATGGACGTCATCGACGATCAGATCGACGTCGTGAGCCGCGCCTTGCTCGGAATGACCGTCGCCTGTGCCCGCTGCCATGATCACAAGTTCGATCCAATTCCGACCGCGGACTATTACGCGCTGGCTGGTATTTTTCGCAGCAGCGCCACTTTTGCCGGCGTCGAGCGTGGTAAGAAAAGCTCGCTTGATGGACGCCTGATCGCGTTGGCCGATACCCCGGGCAGCTATAAACGCACGCCCGAGCAGGTTGAGGCGGCCAAAAAACATGCCGACGAAATCGCTCAGGTCGAATCACAGATCGCCAAGATTCGGCAAATGGCCCGGCAGGCCGGCAAGCCCGATAGAAAATCCAAAAAAGGCAAAGGCCAGCCCAAGCCGCAGGCGGTCTCGCAAATCAATCCCGCGGCGGTGCGCGAAAAACTGAAGGAACTGCGCGACGAGCTCGACAAGCTCGAAGCCAAGGCCACCCCGCCCGACAACCTGGCGATGGGCGTTAATGAGTCCGATAAGCCCACGAATTGCCAGGTGCTGGTCCGGGGCGAAGTGAAGGACAAAGGCCCTGAAGTTGAGCGCGGCGTGCTCACCGTATTGAAAGCTTCTCCTACGGTGCGGATCAATCCGCGCCATAGCGGACGATTGGAGCTGGCCCAGTGGATTGCCAGCAAGAGCAACCCGCTGACGGCCCGGGTAATGGTCAATCGGGTGTGGAGTCATCTGTTTGGGCAAGGACTTGTCGAATCGGTCGATAATTTCGGCGCGCTCGGCGGCGAACCGAGTCATCCCGAATTGCTCGACGCCCTGGCGTTTCAATTCATGAACCAGGGATGGTCGACGAAAAAGCTGATTCGCTCAATCGTGCTCAGCCGGACCTATCAATTAGGCAGCGCCTACAACGAAGCGAATTTTGCTGTTGATCCGGACAATAAGTTCCTCTGGCGGCACGTCCCGCGCCGGCTGGATGCGGAAGAAATTCGCGATGCCATGTTGCTGGCTAGCGGGGAACTGAAATTCGAACGGCCGAACGGTTCGCCCGTCATGGAATTCGACAACGGTATCATTCGGGGCCGTGAGTTGCAGGCGTTGCGCAAGCTGCCCAACGTGCGGAGCATCTACCTGCCCGTCATTCGGGGCAACCTGCCCGATATCTTTCAGGTCTTCGACGTCGCCGACCCCAGCTTGATTGTGGGCAAGCGCGACGTGACGACCGTGCCGACGCAGGCACTTTTCTTGATGAATAGCCCCTTTGTCTTGAAGCAGGCGGAAGATTTTGCCCAGCGCATCCTGGCCGAGAAGGATCGTGACCAGGGGACCCGCATCGACATGGCCTATCGGTTGGCGCTGTCACGCTTGGCTAGCGACGAAGAGCGCGCGAACGTCGCTAAATTCTTGAAAGACTACCGCCAGAAATTGGTCGACGGCGAACACAAGGGAAATGCCCAGTTGGCGGCGTGGACCAGCTTGTGTCAAACGCTATTTCAGACCGGTGAATTCCGTTACGCGTATTAACTCGCCACGTTCTCCAGGCGACTTGCCCCACAGGTGATCGCGATGAATCTTTGGCCAAGCAATGGACTCTCACGGCGCGGGTGGCTCAAGGCCGCCTCGTGCGGATTCGGATACCTGGCATTTTCGGACCTTGTAGCCCGGGCTAGTTCGCAAGAAGCACCGCACGCACTCGCGCCGAAGAAGCCGCACTTTGCCCCGCATGCGAAGCGGGTGATCTTTCTGTTCATGCAAGGGGCCCCGTCGCACGTTGATACGTTCGACTACAAGCCCCGGCTTGCGGCCGACGACGGCAAGTCGACCGACGGCAAGGGGACGCGCAAGTTGATGAAATCTCCCTTCAAGTTCAGCCAACACGGCAAATCTGGCCTGTGGCTGTCGGAAGTTTTCCCGAACCTGGCAAACCACGCCGATGATTTGTGCCTGCTGAACAGCATGTACACCGACGTCGGCGTGCATCCCCAGGCCGTCACCGAGATGCACACCGGCACCTTCCGCTTTCAGCGCCCCTCGATGGGGGCGTGGGCCCTGTACGGGCTCGGGAGCGAAAACTCGGAATTGCCGGGCTTCATCACGATCAATCCGGCCGGCGGCGCGCCGACCTATGGCAGTGCTTTCCTGCCGGCGTCGTACCAAGGGATCAAAATCGACGGCGTGCAAGAGAAGGACGGCGGCGGCCGGATGGCCAATATTGGCAATGCGAAATTGACCTCGGAATTGCAACGCCAACAACTCGATCTGCTGGCTTCGCTCAATAAAGAGCGGCTGACGAAAGACGGCGTCAACACCGAACTGGAAGGGCTGATCGAGTCCTACGAGTTGGCCTTCCGCATGGAAGGGGCCGTCCCGGCGATCATGGACATCTCGAGTGAGACGCAAGCCACGAAAGATTCCTACGGCATTGGCACCAAGGGCACCGATAACTTTGGCCGGCAGTGTCTGCTCGCGCGGCGCTTTGCCGAGGCCGGTGTGCGCTTCATCGAGTTGGGCATGGGGGGCTGGGACCAACACAACAACCTCAAGGCGCGATTGACGACCAATGCCCGCGCCATCGACAAGCCGATTGCGGCGCTCTTGGCGGACCTCAAGCAGCGCGACATGCTCAAAGACACGCTCGTGGTGTGGGGGGGCGAATTCGGCCGCACTCCCGGAGCGCAGCGGGCTGACGGACGCGATCACAACGCCACAGGTTTTTCGATGTGGATGGCCGGCGGCGGCGTGAAGGGAGGATATCGTCACGGCGCCACCGACGAGCATGGCGAACGCGCTGTCGACAAACGCATGCACATCAACGACCTGCATGCGACGATGCTGCACCTGCTGGGGCTCGATCACACGAAGCTGACCTACCCCTACAGCGGTCGCGAGG
>CAMFLN010000464.1 GCA_945957305.1 uncultured Planctomycetaceae bacterium
GATCTCGCCCGTGACTTGGGCCGATTCGCCGGATGATTCGCATCCTCACATTCTTGCCGCTCTGTTGGGCGGTGGTTTGTTTACTTTATTGCCGCTCGTCCTCATCTGGAAATGCCCTGGCGCTCGGGTGACCCGCCAGGCGGTGGCCGTGTCGCAAGTCTCTTGGTCGGCGCTATTGATTCATCTGACGACAGGGCGGATTGAAACGCATTTTCATATTTTCGGCTCGCTGGCGTTCTTGGCCTGGTATATGGACGCCCGGGTGCTGATCACGGCGACAGCACTGGTGGTTGTCGATCATTTGGCCCGTGGTCACTACTGGCCGCAATCAGTTTTCGGCACGACCACGGCCAGCAATTGGCGCGCGCTGGAGCACGGCGCCTGGGTCATCTTTGAAGACGTGTTTCTCGCCATCTGGATTCATTTCGGCCTGCGCACCTTGTGGGCCAATGCCTTGCAGCAGGCGCGCTTGCGACACACGAACGATCTTATCGAGTCAAAGGTTCGCAACCGCACCGGAGTGTTGCAGGCGTACGCCGATGAAATGAAAGAAGCACAACGCAAGCTCGCCGCGCAGGCCGAGGCGTTGGAAACACAAGCGGAAGACTTGAAACGCGCCAATCAGGAAGCAGAGCAGGCCAATCACGCCAAGAGCGAGTTCCTGGCGAACATGAGCCACGAGCTGCGTACGCCGATGACGGCGATCCTGGGCTTCGCGGACGTCCTGGCCGATAGCGTGCAACTGCCGGAACAGCGCGACGCAGTCAACACGATTAAGCGCAACGGCGCGTACCTCTTGGAACTGGTCAACGATATTCTCGATCTCTCGAAGATCGAGGCCGGCAAAGTCCAGGTAGAACAGATCCGTGCCGAAACTCTGGCCGTCATCGCGGATGTGGCCAGCCTCATGCGCGTTCGTGCCGCGGCAAAAGGTTTGCCGCTCGATGTGCAGTACGTGGGACCCATCCCCGAGACGATCCTGACCGATCCAACCAGGCTGCGGCAGATTCTGATCAACTTGATCGGCAACGCCATCAAATTCACCGAAGTCGGCCGTGTGCGGTTGGTAGTGAAGCTGTGCGCCACGCCGCATGGCCCTCGGCTGCATATGGATGTGGTCGACACGGGCCTGGGCATCAACGACGCCCAGCTGGCGCGGCTGTTCCAGCCCTTCACGCAAGCCGATGCCAGCACGACGCGGCGCTTCGGTGGCACCGGGCTCGGCCTGTCGATCAGCAAACGCTTTGCCCATATGCTCGACGGAGACCTCTACGTCACGAGCCGGCTGGGGCAGGGGAGCACGTTTACGCTGGAAATTGCCGTCGGTGATCTGACGGGTGTGCGTATGTTGGCGGGGCCACTCGAGTCAGGCACGAATCACGGACACGACGCACAAGAACAAGAGGTGCAAATCGAAGGCCGCGTCTTGATGGCCGAAGATGGTCCCGATAATCAGCGGCTGATCTCCTTCGTTTTACGCCGCGCGGGAGCGGAAGTAACCGTAGTCGATAATGGGCAAGCGGCGGTCGACCTGGCGCTCGCGGCGCAGCGCGAAGGAAATCCGTTCGATTGCATCTTGATGGACATGCAGATGCCGGTCATGGACGGCTACGCAGCGACGCGCAGCTTGCGTGCGGCCGGCTATACCGGGCCCATCATCGCGCTCACGGCGCATGCCATGTCCGGCGATGAAAATAAATGTCTCGAAGCCGGCTGCACCGATTACACGGCGAAGCCGATTCAGCGGTACAGCCTGCTGGCTAAGGTGGCGCGCTATTGTGGTCCCGCGTCGCGCATCCGGGCGATGACAAGCGCCGCGAACGATCGGCGTTCTACGGCACGCTAGTCGACGAAAGTGCGATACCGGCAGGCCAGCGCACAACCTGACGCCGCATGACGGTATTCCTGCTTCCACCAATGAGGATCGTTGACGTCGATCAGCTTGACGCCCGGCGGCAACTGTTCAGGGGTGTTATAGAAAGGCGCCGTGAGCAGCACCAGCACCGAATCAGGCAGAGGCCAGCCCTGCGTCGTTTCCGCGATGCGGTTGCCTGCGGCCAACTCTGCGTCCAGGAGCACACGCAGCTCGCAGCACAATGCGTCGACGTGCGCCGGATCGATCATCCGCGTTCTCGTTTTCATTGATTGATCGCGTCCCAACGTCGAGTGCCGCGCGGGCTCCGTCGCAAATCAAGCGTTCTTGCTTACGGCAACCCGGCTTGTTGTCAGGACCTTGCCCCTTATGCGTCTTGATCATCTCCTTTATGACTGGCGGGAAATCGTAGCATCCAATAGTTGAGCGTTACGTCAAGTGGCGGCGGGGAAGATTTATTCGCAGAGCGCCGCGGCCAGGCGCATGGAAAACTTAGCTGACGAACTTGTTACCTACGGCTTTGCCGCGCTGGTGTCACGCGCGTGTAGCTCGTCTCGTCCGTCAGATAGCCAGGAGAGATTAAAGCGAGCCAGCGTCAGGCATGACCCCGCGAAATCGCTTTTACTCCCGCGACCGTAGAAACAGAGGATCGTTCCATCCTGCGCCAGCGCGATGTCACTGTAGGCACTCCATTCCGGCTCTACAGCCTTGGCGACCGGCCATGTCGCGCCTTCATCGTAGCTGAGCCGCACCGTCAAGTTGCGGCGATCGCGGCTTTTGCCAGGTGTCTCCTTGCCATCAGCGCGCGACAGGTTTGCGGGATTCACGAAGAGCAATCGATTGCGATCGTCCGAGGGCTGCTTCGATAGCCGTAGCAGGCTGCCCATGCAGATCGGTTCGACGAGCGCCTCGTCGAACTCGGGCTGCGACCACTTGGTGGCGCCGTCGGCACTGATCGTGACCAGGCGACGATGCCGGGCCGATTCATTGCGTGTGTTGAGCATGACGCGACCGTCGGCCAATTCCACCGCCGTGGTCTCGTTGGGATTCACCCATTCTTCGGTGCAGGGGACGGCGATCTCGCCGGCCTGCCAGGATTGGCCGCGATCGTCGCTATAAATTGTTGCCACGACGCTCGGACGATGAGCGTTGCCGCCGGTCGCCGTCGACAGCCAGACCGGCACCAGCAATCGCCCGCTGCTCAGCTGGATGCCGTGATCCGGACCG
This sequence comes from uncultured Planctomycetaceae bacterium, assembly GCA_945957305.1. Classification (GTDB taxonomy): domain Bacteria; phylum Planctomycetota; class Planctomycetia; order Pirellulales; family JACPPG01; genus JACPPG01. The sequence goes on from CAMFLN010000464.1 coordinate 3,101, forward strand.
GTCGCCAACACTTTCCAGGGATATTGGTCTTGAAATGTCGCGAAGGTGTCCGTGATCTCGCGCGGCGCGCTCCAGCTGACCCCGTCGTCGTCACTCTCCGCAACGAAACAGCGGCAATACTCCAAGCAAAAGACAAACACCACGCGCCCGTCGCTTAGGGGAATTAGGACGGGATTGTTGTACGTCACGTCCGTCGCTTTGACTCCCTTGAGATGCGTGGCGACGGGATTTTTCGCTTTTGGACCTGGAACATCGGCGATCTTCTTGGCCGGCGACCAGGTGCGTCCCTGATCGGTCGAGCGGCGCAACAGAATATCGATCGCCGACCAATCGCTACGACTGCGGCGCGCCTCGGCCCAGGCGAGCACGGTGCCACGCGCCGTCACGGTGATGCCTGGGATGTGGTATAGGACGTAGCCGTCGTCGCCGGCGCAGAACAGGTCGATCTTTTCGATCGCAGGCTCTGCTGCATTTCCCGCAATACTGCCCCCCATCGCACCGCAGAAACAGGCGAGCGTCGCGAGCAAGGTACCCACGCGAAATCGCAAAACATCCATCCTGAAATCCCTCAAACGTTCTTTCGGCAACGACCTCGCAGGGGCCAAAGGGCTCGATCAAGTCCACAGGCTGCGGTCGAGCATGCGGTAGTTAATCGCTTCGCTCACATGCGGAGCCGCGATCGACTCGGCTCCGTCGAGATCAGCGATCGTCCGCGCGACGCGCAAGATTTTATCATGGGCGCGGGCCGATAGGCCCAGTTCGGTCATCGACGCCTTCAGCAGCCCCATGCCGGCCTCGTCCAGCACGCAATGGGTGCGAATCTGCCGGTGGGCCATGTGCGCGTTGGCGCGCGTTTTGGTATTGGCAAAGCGGTCGCGCTGCCGCGTGCGCGCAGCCATCACTTGCTCGCGCATCTGGGCGCTGGTTGTACCGGGCGTGGCGACCGACAATTCGCGAAACGCCACCGCGGGTACTTCCAGGTGCAAGTCGATGCGGTCCAACAGCGGTCCGCTGATCTTGGCCATGTAGCGCTCGATCTGAGGAACCGTGCAATGGCATTCACGACGCGGGTCGTTGCGATAGCCGCACGGACAGGGGTTCAGGGC
>CAMFLN010000465.1 GCA_945957305.1 uncultured Planctomycetaceae bacterium
AAATGGCCTTGCAGATTGCATACCGGGTGTGAGATGAACCAAGTCGCTTCTTCGGCAACCAATTTGGTCGGCGCGTAACATGCAAAGCTGGGATTCAGGCAACCTGCGGGGCTTTCAACCCAGGCGGCGGTGATTGCAGATTTTCCAGCCCGCGCGTGCGGCGGCCGCTTGCAAACCAGCATGCGATGCGCGCCAACCAGACGTGAAAACCTCCCGCTATTCGACGGCGGGCTAGTGGGCGCGAACGGCGCTCGGGTAGAAGGGACAAATCCCCCCGGTCTTAATAGCCGGCAGCTTTGCCTAACGTTTGGCGCACGTCAGCCACACCTTCAAGGCTATCACCGCGCACGCGAATCGTGTGGGCGTCTCCCTGCTCGCGGGGCTTGGGAACCATGTCGTGGCCGAGAGATTTCAATCGTTGCACCAGCGGCGCGAATTCTGGTTCCGCCGCCAATTCCATGGTCACCCGGTCCGGCCACCAGGCGTGATGTAACCGGGGTGCAGCCACCGCTTCATCGACGGGCATGTCGAAATCGAGCGTGTTCACTAGCACGCAGAGCACGGTGTTGGGGATCGTTCGCCCCCCGGGCGATCCAGTCACCAGCTGCAACTTCCCGTCGCGCGCCACGATCGTCGGCGATTGCGAGCTGAGCATGCGTTTGCCAGGGGCGATCGTATTGGCCGGGGTCCCGATAGCGCCGCGGCGGTCGGTCACGCCGGGGCGAGCATTGAAATCGGTCATCTCGTTGTTCAACAGAAAGCCGGCGCCGCGCACAACAATTCGCGCACCAAAGTTTTCTTGCAACGTGTAGGTGTTGGCCACGGCCATCCGCCCCGCATCGACGACCGAAAAGTGCGTAGTGCTCTCCCCCTCGGACGAGACGGAAATCTCGGGCGCAAGCGCCGTGCTCGGTGTGGCGTGCGACTGGTCGATGCTGGCCGCCAACTGTCGGGCGTATTCCTTGGTCGTCAGCTGCGGTGGGATCTCGACGAAATCCGGGTCGCCGAGATATCGCGCGCGATCGCAATACGTACGTCGCATGGCTTCGATCAGGCGATGAATCGTCAGCGGCGCATAACGGCCTTCGCCACGCAGATCGAAGTTCTCGAGGATGTTCAACATTTCGACCACGCACGTGCCGCCGGAACTTGGGGGCGGAGGGCCAAAGATGTCGAACCCCCGATAGGTCCCGTGAATGGGCTCGCGGAACCTGGCCTTGTAACCGGCGAGGTCAGCGGCAGTGATCAGGCCGGCCCCCGCGTGCATTTCGGTCGTGATCGCCTGCGCAATCGGCCCGAGGTAAAAGGTGTCGGCCCCGCCTTGGGCAATCAAGCGCAGCGTGCGCGCTAATTCGGGCTGCGCCAGGCGCTCGCCGGCCTGCCATGCCGCGCCGTCCGGGGGAGCGAACATGCGGCGGAACTCCGCGCTGGTCGTCGGCTTCGCGGCAATATCGTTCAGGTCTTCCGCCAGCGCGCGATCGATGGCGAACCCATCTTCGGCCAGTGTCACGGCCGGCATCACGAGTTCATTCCAGGGACGTTTGCCCCAGCGCTGGTGAGCAAGGGCGAGGCCCCGCAGGGTGCCAGGGACCCCGACAGCGCGATGAGAATACGGGGCGCGGTCCATGGCGAACATCTCGGCGGTGGCGGCCGTGGGGGCAGTTTCGCGATAGTCGACGCAGACGGGAGGTTTTCCCTCTCCTGGCCAGACGAGCATGAATCCGCCGCCGCCAATATTCCCCGCGCCGGGGTAGGTCACTGCCAGAGCTAACGCCGTGGCCACGGCCGCGTCGACCGCGTTACCGCCCCGCTGCAAAACCTTGCGGCCGACGTCACTCGCCTCGGGCGATACCGAGACGACCATGCCTTCTCGCGCCTTGACGCTAGTGAAGTCCGGCGGTTCCGCACCGCGGAGCGGCGGCGCGAGGGTTGCCAGGACCAGAACCAGCAGCATGCCGGTCGCCGGCAACAGAAGAATTTGCCACCCTGTCGCGGTGCGTTGCAACAAGTCTGCAGTCCCTGGAAAGACGGTTATCGGTAACGTGATCATGATACCGCCACGGCCGCGAGATAAAGGCATTTTCTCCGCGCCGCGCGCCGATCCGAACGTTTTATGAGCCCCGGCCATGTCAGCAGAACACTTCGCTGAGGCTGGCATTGAGCCAGGTGTCGCCGCGACCGCGGCGGCTACACATCGCGCTGCAATGCGCCCGTGGGCAAGGCCTCGGCATCTGTTGGCAGTCATTTTGCTGGCCGTGTCGGTTGCTGTGATCTACGGCCGCGCCCTCGAGGCTCCGTTCATCTTCGACGACAAGCTTTCGGTCGTCGACAATCCATCGATCCGCGCGCTGTGGCCCTTATGGGGAGATGAATTACAGCCAGGTCCACTCCGACCACCGCATGATTTCAGCACCGCGGGCCGTCCGCTGGTAAACCTTACGTTCGCCGTTGATTATCACTTCGGGCGGCTGCAACCGGCAGGTTATCACGTTTTCAACGCCGTCGCGCATTTTATGGCAGCCCTCCTGCTGTGGAGGATCGTATGCGCGACGTTGCAACTGCCGGTTTTCCAGGGTCGCTTTGCCGCGGTTGCCGAGCCATTGGGATTTCTCAGCGCCCTGTTATGGGCCGTTCATCCGTTGCAGACAGAAACCGTCGAATACGTCACGCAGCGCACCGAGCTGCTGATGGCGGTTTGCTATCTGGCCACGCTCTATGCGGCCCTGCGCTATTGGTCCAGCCCCGATCGGGGTGATCGCATGCTGTGGTGGTTTACTGCGGTCCTGGCGTGCTGCGGCGGCATGGCGGCAAAGGAAGTGATGGTCACGGCCCCGGTTGTCGTGTTGCTCTTCGAGCGTACCTTTGTGAGCGGTTCATTTCGACAGGCGTTCGCGCGTTCCTGGCCGCTGTACCTGGGCCTGGCCGCGAGTTGGCTGGTGCTCGCCGCGCTGAATTGGGGAGGAGTGCGCTCGGCCTCTGCCGGTTTTGGCCTCGGAGTCTCGGCCCCGGTCTGGTGGCTGACCGAGACGCGCGTGCTCTGCCTGTATTTGAAATTGATCGTCTGGCCCTGGCCCTTGGTGATTCATTACGAGTTCCCCTTCCTCGACACGTTCGCCTCGGCCTGGAGGTGGCTGTTGCCCGTGGCAACGCTGGTAGTCGCTACACTGGTTTTACTGCTGCGAAAAAAGCCAACCGGATTTGTTTGGAGCAGCGCGCTGTTGGTGCTCTCTCCCACATTAATTGTCCCGATCGTTACCGAGGTGGCAGCCGAACGGCGGATGTATCTGCCGCTGGCCGCGATCATGCCCTGGGCCGTCACCGGGCTATACGCCTTGGCGAAAGGGGGAGTAGAGCGTCTCGGCAACGGCGCGCGCGGTCAGAGCGAAAAGCTGCCGCTGATCCTCGTGGGCAGCTTTACATTGCTCGTTGCGCTGGGCTGCATCGGACTGAGCTCCGCGCGCGTGTTTACCTACAACGATCCGGCCGAACTTTGGGCTGACGCCGCGCGGCATCAACCCGAAAATGCCTGTGTGCAAAATAACTGGGGTGTCGTGCTGGTGGAAAGCGAGCACCCGGCCGAAGCGCTTGCGCACTACGAGCGGGCCGTGCAGTTGAAGCCCGACTACGTCGAGGCGCAAACGAACCTGGGCGTAGCGCTGGTGCACCTGGGAGAGACCGAGCGCGCAGCCGCCGAGTTCGAGAAAGCGCTGGCCATTAATCCTTATTACGCCGATGCGCACATCAACTTGGGGCATCTGCTCGTGCAAAAAGGCGCGATCGAGCCAGCGATCGAACACTATCGACAAGCACTACTCCGCAAGCCGTATCTGGCCACTTTGCACGCCAACTTGGGACACGTCCTGGCAAACATCGGTCAGCAGGCGGAAGCGATCGCCGAACTGCAGGAAGCGTTGCGGATCGATCCCAACCTGCCCGAGGCCCATCTCAATCTCGGCGTGCAGCTGGCCGCGCAACAGCAGCGCGACGCTGCGATCTCTCATTACGAAGCCGCCTTGCGTGCCAAGCCCGACTTTGTCGAAGCGCACAGCAACCTGGGCGTTCTACTCAATGAATCCAAGCGCACCGGCGAGGCGATCGAGCACCTGCGCGAGGCAATACGTTTGCGCCCCGATTATGCCGAAGCGCATAGCAACTTGGGGATCGCCATGATCACCGCCGGCGATCCGGCCGCCGGC
>CAMFLN010000466.1 GCA_945957305.1 uncultured Planctomycetaceae bacterium
TTCGAGGGGATGCTGGTCCAATTGGCCGGGTTCACATACGACCAACCGACCACGATCACGAACACGACCACCGCCAACTTCACGAGCACCAGAATGGCGTTCGTCGTGGCGCTTTCGCGAATGCCTTTGATCAGCACGCCCGTCACCACGAGCATGATCAAGATGGCCGGCAAATTGATCGCAAATCCTAGCGGTCCGCCGTCGGCATAGGTGAAGGGATCGCTCGACCACTGCGCCGCCACGCGCGGCAAATTCAACGCTTCGAGCAACTCGTTCAAATAGCCGCTCCAGGCCGAGGCCACGGTGGCGCAGCTCATCGCGTACTCGAGCATCAAGTCCCAGCCGATGATCCAGGCGAATAACTCCCCCAGCGTGGCGTAGGCGTAGGTGTAGGCGCTGCCAGCGACCGGCGCCATGGCGGCGAATTCGGCATAACAAAGCGCCGCCAGCGCGCACCCCAGGGCCGCGACGGTGTACGAGAGGATGATGGCCGGACCGGCGTCGATCGCCGCGGCACGTCCCGTCGTGACAAAAATGCCGGCCCCGATGATCGCGCCCACGCCGAGCGCGGTGAGCGAAACAGGACCGAGCACGCGGTGAAGTTGATGATCGCCGGCCATTTCGGCCAGCAGGACGTTGATGTTTTTACGGCGAAACAGTTGCTTCCAGATCATCGCTGCCTCGTGGCTGTCCCCTTCTTCCCCACCGCGGTTGCGGTAGTCTAACCGTCGGCGGGGGCCAAGGCCAAGGTGAGGACCATGATTTCGCTCCGCCTGATGCATCCGGCCTTGCTTGACCGGCGCAGCGCGTCCGGGCAAGATTGGGGCACCTCGGGCCAAGGGGCATTGCCATTCCGGCGAGCGTGGTTTTTATCGACTTGGGAGAACATCTGATGAACGTCAGGCGGTTGAGCACTTTGGCGGCAATTGCGGGTGGCTTGCTCCTGTCGTTGGATTCACTGGCCACAGCGCAAAACAAGACTTTTGAGACGTTCGGAACGATCGAGCGGAAGGACCCACGCTTTGACGCCCTGATCCCCAAAGACGCCAAACTCGCCAAGATCGGGGCAGGCTTTGATTGGGCCGAGGGACCAGCCTGGGACAAGAAGAACGGCTATTTGCTCTTTTCCGACATTCCGCCCAATAGCGTCATGAAGTGGAAGGAAGGGGAGGGGGTAACGCTCTTTCTCAAACCCAGCGGGTATACGGGGACCAAGCCGCGGGGCGGGGAGCCGGGCAGCAACGGCCTGAAATTCGACAGCGAGGGGCGGCTTGTGCTCTGTCAGCATGGCGATCGGCGTATCGCCCGGCTGAAGGCGGACAATAAGTCGTTCGAAACGCTGGCAGACCGCTTCGAAGGAAAGCGCTTCAACAGCCCCAACGACGCGGTTTACAAGTCCAACGGCGATCTGTACTTCACCGACCCGCCCTATGGTCTTGAAGGTCTGAACGATGATCCGGCCAAGGAACTGAAGTTCAACGGTGTCTATCGCCTGAGCAAGGACGGCAAAGTCACGCTGTTGACCAAGGAGATGACGTTCCCGAACGGCATCGGCTTCTCGCCCGATGAAAAGACGCTGTACGTCGCTCAGTCTGATCCCGACGCGCCGATCTGGAAGGCGTTCGACGTCGCCGAGGATGGAACCCTGGGTGCGAGCCGCGTTTTCGCGGATTCGACCGAGTGGCTCAAAGCGGGGCGCAAGGGGCTGCCCGACGGTTTGAAGGTCGATCAAAAAGGCAATGTCTTTGCCACCGGCCCGGGCGGGGTGCATGAGTTTGCCGCGGACGGCACGCATTTGGGCACGATCGATACGGGCGAAGCCACGGCCAACTGCGGTTTCGGCGAGGATGGCAGCACGCTGTTCATCTGCGCCGACATGTACCTCGGCCGGATCAAGACTACGACCAAAGGTCTGGGCTTTTAACCGTCGACGTCAAATGTTGATCGCCACGGAGCGCGCAGCGTGCTGGAAGAATTGACGCTTTCAATTCGCTGTGGTCGCTCGTTGCTCGCCGTCGAGACTCGCGACGAAGACCGAGTACTGGATATTGCCCGCCAGGTGGCGCAAGAACGCTCGCTCACGCTCTTCGAGTGGAGCGTGACAACGGGGCTGGTACAAACGCTTCCGACGCGGATCGACGAAGGGCTCGGGGTGGCCAAGCCGACGGCCGCCCTCGAGCACGTCACAAAAAATCGGTTTCCCAACGCACTGTACGTCTTCAAGGATCTGGGGGCTCACCACCGCGATCCGTTTCTTTTGCGACAACTGCGGGACATCGCCCATTTGCAGCGGCCGACGGTTCTCCTGGTGGATGCCGATCCCTTGCCCGAGCCGATGCGGCGGTTGACCGCCGAGTTGTCACTTAAACCCCCGGAAGCGGCCGAACTCCGCGACATCGTGCGTGCCACTTTTCGGGACGTGAAGAGCCAAAGCCTGCAAGAAGTCACCAGTCGCTTGACCAAGCGCGAGATGGATCAGCTGGTCCAGGCGTTGCGCGGCCTCTCGCGGGCTGACGCGGCGCGCGTCGTCGCAGCCGCGATTCACGCGGACAATGCACTGACGGGCGAGGACCTGCCCCGGATCCTCGAAGATAAACGTCGCTTGCTGCAAACTGGCGGATGCCTCGAATCGATTTCAGTTAATGTCGCCGTGGACGAGATCGGCGGTCTGGACAACCTTAAGCGCTGGCTCGCGCAGCGACGCGGCGGGATGACGTCGAAGGCACGCGAATTTGGCTTGGAACCGCCGCGCGGCATTCTATTATTGGGCGTGCAGGGGTGTGGCAAAAGCTTGTGCGCGAAGGTTGTGGCGGCCGATTGGAATATGCCGCTCTTGCGTATGGACCCGGGCGTGCTGTACCAAAAATTCGTGGGCGAAAGCGAAGATCGCCTGCGCGCCTCGCTGGCGCAGGCCGAGCGGATGGCGCCCGCGGTGCTGTGGATCGACGAAGTGGAAAAGGCCTTTGCCTCGGCGGGCAGCGAATCGGCCGACGGCGGCTTATCGCAGCGCATGTTCGGCACGCTGCTGACCTGGATGCAGGAGCATGCGTCGCCCATTTTCATGGTGGCCACGGCGAATAATCTGGACGCCTTGCCGCCGGAATTGATGCGCAAGGGGCGTTTCGACGAAGTGTTCTTCGTGGATTTGCCCAACGAGGACGCGCGGCGAAAGATTCTCGAAATTCATCTGGCTCGCCGCAAGCGCGATCCGGCCCAATTCGCCTTGCCAGAGCTTGTCGCGGCGACGGCGGGTTTCAGCGGCGCCGAAATCGAACAATTGATCATTGCCGCGATGTACGCAGCCTTTGGCGAGGGGAGCGAACTGCGCAACGCGCACATGCTGGATCAGGCAAAAGTCACGCGGCCACTCGGCGTCCTCATGCGCGAGCGAATTGACGCGCTGCGCGCCTGGGCTCAGGGCCGGTGCGTGCCGGCGGACTAGCGGGTTTGACTGCGTGTATGCAAACTGACCATAGCTGTGACGCAAAACAAGTGGCGTAGCTGCTGTGTCGGACCAAAGTGAGTACTAGCAAGGGTCTTGAGCCGAGGGACGACTATGCACAACACATGGCAATTTGGCTTGCGCGTATTATTGGCCGGTGTCACCTTGGTGGCGCTCGCGAGCGCCGCGACGGCGCCGTTTCTTCGCAGTCTGACTGCCGAGCAGCGGCAGCGCGCGTTCGCTTTGCTTGTTTCCCTGTTGATCGGCGTTCTGCTGTGTGCCGGGACGATGGCCTTCCTCCGGCGGCGCGTCGAGCGTCGCTCGGGCCGAGTGCTGCTGACGTCTTCGCTGGCGACACTGCGCTCGGTTCGGATGAACTTCCTGAGCAGTGTCGTCCAGGGCTCGATCCTCGTGTGGATGCTTGCCGATTCGGTGCGTTCTGGCGGCCTCATGTGGTCACAGGTGTTGCTGTGTCTGCTCGCCGTATGTTGCGGCTTTCAGGTCACGTTGGCCTTCATGTTCCTCGTGTGGCGCGAGTCGATGGTTTCCCTCGCGCTGTGCGAGAACGGCATCGTGCTCAACGCGCTTTTGTTTCATCCCTGGCCGTCATTGGCCGGCAGCCGTTGGGACTTTGCAAAAGGGTACTTGTGGTTCAGCAAGCGCAGGAGCGTCGTCAACGGATACGTGCTGCCGGAAGAACAACGCGCGGCCGCCGATCGGATCATGCATGAGCATATTCGGACTGAGGCGGGC
>CAMFLN010000467.1 GCA_945957305.1 uncultured Planctomycetaceae bacterium
CGCAATGGCTGTTCTACGGTCAAGATTTTCCGCAGCGAGAAGAACTGCTCAAACAATATCTGCGGGTCGTAGCCCATCATCCACAGACCACCTTTATCGGCGCGCACTTCGGCAACAACGCCGAAGATTTGGCCGCCGTCGGCCGGGCGTTGGACGAATATCCCAATCTCTATGTCGACATTGACGCCCGCATTTCGGAACTGGGGCGAGCGCCGTATTCGGCCCGCCGGTTCTTTATCAAGTATCAGGATCGCATTCTCTTCGGCACCGACACGACGCCCCGTCGTGACGCCTTCAGAATTTACTATCGCTTTTTGGAAACTGACGACGAGTACTTCGACTGCGCCGCCAGCCATCATTTGCAGGGCTTTTGGCGCATCTACGGCCTGTTTTTGCCGGACCCGGTGCTGGAAAAGATCTACTACAAAAATGCCGAGCGGGTCCTGCTGGCCCAGCACAGCGAGACAGTAAAGCAGGAGGAAAATCAGAAGCCGACTTCCCTGCCCACGTGGCCTGTGCGGCGCAACGAAAACTTTACGATCAGCGGCGATGGCACGGCCAAGGAGTGGGCCAAGGCCGAATGGTTGCCTTTAAATCGGCGAGAGTCGAGGGGGCACGACTATCAAACCCGCGTCAAGCTGCTGTATTCGGACACCGGCCTGTATGTTTTGATGGAGGCTACCGACACGAAAGTCTCGGCAACCATGGCTGAGGACTTTCTTGACCTTTGGAACGAGGATGTTTTCGAATTCTTCCTCTGGCCGGACGAGAAACAAACCATCTATTTCGAGTACGAGATTTCGCCCTTGGGCTTTGAACTCCCTATTATGGTTCCCAACGTGAATGGCGAGTTCCTGGGCTGGCGTCCCTGGCACTACGAAGGGGACCGCAAAATCCAAAAGAAAACGACCGTCAGCGGTGGATCAAAGGAGGCGGGGGCCAGGATTACCGGCTGGAAAGCCGAGATCTTCATGCCCTTTGAATTATTGAAACCGCTCGCGAACGTCCCGCCTCGCGCAGGCACGCGCTGGCGCGCGAACTTCTACCGCATGGACTACGACGAAAAGCGAACGACCAGCTGGGACTGGGCACGCGTGGGGCCAAGCTTTCACGAGTACCAGAAGTTCGGCACACTCGTGTTCGAATAGCTTGTAAAAAACCCCACGGCTTCGGCGCACCTGGGCTTCAACGCACAATTTTGTGTTCGCTGCGCGCCGTTACTTCTTCAATATCGCCGCTTCTTCGAACGTGGCGTGATTGATCTGTGTGCGGGCTTGCGACGTGTAGACCAGGTGAATCTTGCCATCCTTTCCCTGAATCACGTAGGGGTAGGCAAATGAATCCTTGCCGGTCGCGATATTGCGTCGATACGGATAGGATTTGTCCCGGTCGGTCGAAATCGCCACGGTCAGCGGCGTGCGGTCGTCCATGCTGTCGTTATAGACCAGCAGCAGGTGCCCATTCTGCAGCTTGAGAAAGTCGACGGCTGCGTTGGGGTTGGGGAATTGCGAATCCTGTCCTTCGCTCCATGTCTGCCCCCCGTCGTGCGACTCGCTGCGCACGACATAGCCGTCCTTGATTGGCTCGTAGCTGCCACCGCGGCGGCAATAGGCAATCAAGTCCTTGTCCGATAGCTGGGCCACGGCCGGTTGAATATTGCCCATGCGCGAATGAATACGGCTGGTTTCGGTCCAGCGTTTGTTTTTTCCATTGAATCGCAAGAATAGGGACGTGCTGTCGGCGCCGACCTTTTCCTGGTCAAAGCCCGTCTCGTGATAGACCGGCAGCAGATAGTCGCCATCGGCAAGGACGATCGGCCGGCCGCGCACCATCATCCCTTCTTCCAGTGCGACCATGAAAGAATCGCTCCAGGTCTCGGCGCCGTCGTGCGAAATCTTCCCTTTGATCCGCGACGTGCTCCAGGTGTCGCCGAAGCGGCATACGTAGAACAGCCACACCAGGCCGTCGGGGGCCTGCCAAACTACTGCGTTACCGTCGGAATGAAACGGTGTGTCGCAAATGATCTTGGGGGTGGACCACTTCTGTTCCCCCTTTTTGCGACGCATACCATAGACGGCGGTTTGTTCGGCGTACTCGCCGTCGCCCCCGTAGTAGGCGATGTACAGGTCGCCATTGGCGAGTTCCTCGATCGACGCGGGGTGCTTGTACTTACCAGGCACCTCGGGTCCGACGACGCGCTCGATGTTCACGCCGTCATCCGCCGCCAGCAGCACACTGTTCGCCCCCGCCACGACAACGACAACTGACAGCAAGCAGACTTGTAATGTGAATCGCATGTCGCATGCTCTGCGTTAAAAGTTGACAGCCGACACGAATGGCCCTCGCAGGAGTCTGGGAAGGCACTCGTCGCCCCGATTGTAATCACTCCGCCGGACGTGGGGCAGTGCCCTGGGCTCTAGGGGGCGCGGTTGTTTTGATCGCGTACTTGCCGCATGACTGTCCTTCTGATTCTGGCTCTTAACAGCTATCTTAGAGCGGTCGCCGCTAGGGGCGAACGAGGTTCGAGCAAACGCATCCACAAAATCTCGCCATGACCGACCTATTGCGACAAGAAATCGCGACCGCTGCCGACATCGTCGTCGTCAAGGTCGGGACGCGCGTGCTGACCACGCCCGAGGGAACTCTGGACGAGGCACGCATCGCGGCGCTGGCCGCCGAGATCAATGGCCTGATGGAACAGGGGCGAAAAGTCGCGGTTGTCAGTTCCGGCGCCGTCGGAGCCGGGATGGGGCGGATCGGCATGCGGCAGCGGCCGCGCGACCTGGCGCAGTTGCAGGCCGTGGCGGCTATGGGACAGAGCTATCTTGTCCAAGTGTACGATCGCACGCTGCGCTCTTTTGGACGGCACGCAGCACAGATACTGCTCACGGCCGAAGATCTCAACGACCGTACACGCTACCTCAATGTGCGCAACACGATTCTCACGCTCTTTGACCTGGGCGGGGTGCCGATCATCAACGAAAACGACACGGTCAGTGTCGAAGAGTTGAAAACGACCTTCGGCGACAACGATCGCCTGGCCGCCATGGTCACGAACCTCATCCGCGCGCCGCTGCTGGTACTGCTGTCGGACGTCGAAGGGTTGTACGATGGCGATCCGCGCACGCCGGGCGCGAAGTTGGTTTCGACGGTGACCCACCTCGACGAATCGATCATGGGACTGGTGCGCGACGTCAAAACCGGCTTGAGCAAAGGGGGCATGGCCAGCAAACTCGCCGCGGCGCGCATGGCAACCGTCTCGGGCGAAAACGTCGTTATCGCCAGCGGAAGGCAGCCGGGCACGTTGGCCCGCATCCTGGCCGGAGAGCCCGTTGGCACCTTGGTCGTCTCACAAGGCAATACCATCACGTCACGCAAACGTTGGATCGGGTTTACCGCGCAGCCGCGCGGACAACTGGTGCTCGACGACGGCGCGCGCCGTGCCATCGAAAAGCAGGGGCGCAGCCTGCTGGCCATCGGCATCGTCGAAGCCACGGGGAGCTTCAAGAAAGGGGACGTCGTCTCGCTGCGCGATCGGCATGGCGCCGAGTTTGCTCGCGGCTTGACCAATTACCCCACCGACGAGGTGGCACGCATCAAGGGGCTGAAAACCGACGCGATTGCGTCCGCCCTGGGTCATTGCCCCTACGAAGAGGTGATCCACCGCGACAATATCGCTGTGACCACCTCGACGACCTAGTAAATTCCCCGGTAATTCGACGGAATTGCGAGCTCTGTTTAGACGGTATGCGCTCGCAGCGGATGATGTTTGGCATATGCCTCGGCTGCGATTTCCGGCATACTAAATGGTTCGATTGGGTCGCTGGCCGGCCCGATGTGGATTCGCCCCTGCCAACCTTTTTCTGAAGGTGTTGTCTCCGTCGATGGCTACGACCCTGCCCTTCACTGCCACCCCCGCCGCGCGCCGCGTGCCAGGGGTGCAAATCCCCTGCTACATTTTTGAGTCGAATCGCGAGTTGGCCCGCCATGTGGCACACATGGTGGCCGGCATCATTCGCGAACGAAACTCGTTCGGACAGATGGCCGTGTTAGGCCTGCCGACGGGTTCGACGCCACTGGGAATCTATCGCGAGCTGATTCGGCTGCATCGTGAGGAAGGACTCGATTTTTCGGGGGTCGTGACTTTCAATTTGGATGAGTACTACGGCGTCCAGCCCGACCAACTACAAAGC
>CAMFLN010000468.1 GCA_945957305.1 uncultured Planctomycetaceae bacterium
CCGGCTTGCCGGTCGTGAGCACGCCATACATGCCGGCGGCACTGATGCCGATACCTTGCTGGCCACGGCTCATGCGCAAGCGATGGAACTTCGAGCCGTACAGCAACTTGCCGAAGATGTTCGCGATCTGGTTCTTGAGAATGCCTGGCCCGTTGTCCTGGATGCCGACTTTGAAACGGGTCGGACCGGTCTGCTGGATGTGGACCCAGATCTCGGGCAGGATGCCGGCCTCTTCGCAAGCGTCGAGCGAGTTGTCGACCGCTTCCTTGACGGTCGTCAGCAACGCCTTGCGCGGATTGTCAAAGCCGAGCAGGTGCCGATTCTTGGCGAAAAACTCGCTGACCGAAATATCACGCTGGCTAGCGGCCATCGACTCGGCGGTGGCACGCCGGCGCGAGGGTGCGGCCGCGCGAGCAGGTTCGGGGGCGTGGCCGTTGGTTTCCGCGAGCTCGACCGGCTCTGCCGGGTGCTCGACCTCGCCATTGGATGGGGAATTCTTAGGTGCCGTTCGGGGCTTTACGCGAGCCAACTCAAACCTCCGTGCGAGCGCGGGATGCGAAATGCGAAGCTGGGTCAAATTCAGCGACTTTCCGGCCTGTAGCGATGATGCCGAAAAGCGATCCTGCCGACTGGATTGACCGTAGCGATTATACCGGTTGTCGGGATTGCGTCCCAGGCAGTTTTCTCCTTACCAGCCGCAGACTTCCGTCGATTGCGAAATCCGTCATACAAAGACTAACCCAGAAATGTGCGCGTGGCCGAATCAGATGTTGGGCCGAGTGACCACGGCAAGCAATACGTGGTCGCAGCCCGATTCGCACAAGGGCCTCCCGCGGCCTGTTAGGCGACTCGAAGTCTTTGCCTACCTGTGACCCCAGGAAGGAGTCCACCCCTGCCATGCGTTTTCCCTCCCCGCGCGTAAGAGTCTTCCTGGCAATGTTGATCCTGGCCGGCGCCGCGATGTACGGCGACTCGGCCCGAGCTTCTGACGGCTTGTTGGCACCGCGCCCGCGATACGATCTGTTCTACAACTACTATGTAGGACCGAGCGTTTACGGCGGACAACCAGCCGAGTTGTACATTTCCCCGCGCCCCACGCCCCCGTTCGTGGGCCACACCTACATCACCTACCAACCGTTGATGCCGCACGAGTTTCTCTACAAACATTGTCGCTGCTATTGCCGCTACAACGTCACCGATTGTGGCGCGACAAAGACCAAGGTTTGTTGGTGGTAACTGTGTGCGTTAGCGGTATCTCTCCTTCCTGACCACCCGCACGGCAGGAAGGAGCGGAAAGGATTCCCCTCGACCCATGATCCGAAACTGCACCTTTGTCGCGCTGACCCTGGTGGTCAGCGGAACGATTCCCGCTTCGTTGGCCTTTGCCGTGCAACCGCGCGCTTGCAAAAACGGCCAATGCTCGACAGTCCCCAGCTACGACCCCGCCGCCTACAACGGCTGTGTGGCCGGCCAAGGATGTGCCAGTGGCAACTGCGCGCGGGGCCCCTTGCCCTGCGGTTATGGTTACGGAGCTTGCCCCCCGGCACGTCACCCGTGCTACCTGTGCTGCTCGGCGAACGCTGCCTATCGCGCGAGCCTGACCAACTGGCATGGCAACTATTACGATGTCGCCTGGGGAACTCCCGTGGCGCTGGTCTGTCCGCCGAATGCCGGTCGCCAGACGAAGTGGGCCTGGGGCGTGACGAATACCCAGGTCGTGCCGATCAGTCATCAGTTCGGTCGCAACTATCCCGGCCCTTATCCGGCCGGGGGCGGCGCGCCGGGCTTCCTGCCGACTCCGATTTGGCCCAACTCCACGGACCAATTCGGCGTCTACTACGTTCGCGGCCCTTGGTAATCTCCCGGCCACGCGAACAACCTGCCCGCTATCCCACCTGAAAAAACAGGGCGGCTCGACCAACAATCCACGGTCGAGTCGCCCTGTGTGTTTTTAAGCGCGGGCGCCTGCGGCGCTCCGGCTAAACGATGAAGTGGTGTGCCGGCTCACGTTGAGTCCGAGGGCGCCTGCGGCGCTCCCGTTAAACGTTGAATGGCTTGTTACTTCGCCAGTTCGGCTTCGATGGCTTTGGTCACTTCCGGCGATTCGGGAGTGACCTTGGGCGCGAAGCGATTCACGACATTGCCCTGGCGATCAATCAGGAACTTTTCGAAGTTCCAACTGATCGGCCCCGGGAACTTCGGATCGGTCTCGGCCGAGGTCAGGAACTTATAGAGCGGGCATTGCCCCTCCCCCTTGACCACGACCTTTGAGAACATGTCGAACTTCACGCCATAATTCTGCTGGCAGAACTCTGCGATTTCGCTATCCGTGCCCGGCTCCTGCTTGCCGAACTCATTGGCCGGAAAGCCGAGAATCGCCAGCCCTTTGTCGCCGTATTTTTCGTGCAGCTTCTCCAGACCCTCGTATTGAGGTGTCAGACCGCACTGGCTGGCGACGTTCACTATCAGCACGACCTTGCCCTGGTACTTCGACAGGTCGACAGGCTTGCCGTCCAGGCTTTTCATTTGAAAGTTCAGCGCGGGGGCCACTTTTTCTACTCCTTGCGCCAGCCCGGCCACAGAAAGGGCAAGTACCAACGCCGTGAAGGAAGTTGCGATTCGAGACATGGCGAGAGTTCTCCTGGGAGGGGGTAGAGGCGAGGTCTCTGTGGCAAGAAACGGATCCGACGTGCTCTTTCGCACGGTGTATCTCAGCATCGCCAGCCGTAGCGGGGGCAGGCTGGCGACAGCACGAATTTAACTCGGCGGCCACCGCTTTGCCAGCAAGCTGGGCGGCACCTGTGACGCTGCGGTATTGGTCCAGGCCGGGCTAGTCGAACCATTCGTCGGCTGGGTCGAACTTGGGCCAGCAAATGACGAGCACAGTCATTTTGCCGACCGCCCGGTGGCGACAGCCTGGCCGGATCACAATTGCCATGCCCGGGCGAACAGGAAGCAACTCTTCATCGAGCTGCATTTTCGCGTCCGGGCCGCATTCGAGAAAGTAGTAAGTCTCGGTGAGCTGCTTGTGATAGTGCGTTTTTGCGTCTGCCGAGATTTCGGTGCGGTGAACCGTCAGGGGGAAGTCCGCGACGTCGGCAAAGGCGCGCCGCGCCTCGCCGCAGGGGCAAGCCACGGCGGGGATTTGGGCGAACTCTGCCAATTCATAGCGACGCGCGACACTTTGCGGCATGTAGGGATCCTGGCTGCTGTCAGTGAGCATGATTCGATGGCGACGCTTTCGGCAGCATCCCCTTCGAGCGTAGCAGGTTCGGCACCGCCGAGGCAACTGGCGAAGCGTGTCCGTGACGCCGGCGCGCCCACGGTGCCGCGTCGTTCTGGCACCGGATGATCGTTACGATTTGGCTACCTTACCGTCACGGAAATGTTTGCGCAGTGAGAGCGTTAAGCCATTTGCCGAAAATTACTTCCGCATACTCAAGGGGTCTCGTGAGGGCTGCCGATACGGTTGGTGTCCCTCACCGAGGAACACCTGCCCGCAAAGGCAAGTCAGGGAGGCATCGAAGTAGCCGCCAGTTTTTAAATCGAGCCAAGGAATGGTTCGACGGCCCTCGATGCAAACGGTTTGAACTGCGGGTTCCGACCCAAGCTGCCTTCCTGCGACCGCCAAGTTGACCCACCGCTTAATCGGTTCTCCGACGACGGAAGAACCCGACCCACCCAGAGAGCGTCCAAACCGCTCGCCTGAAGTAACGGTGTAGCCCGTGGCGATCGCCAGTATGGCAAGCACTGCCGCCCTCAGTTCGTTGCAAAGGAGACGTTGGTCGATGAAATGGAACATGTTTTTCGGAGCGCTCGTTGTTAGCGTAGGCTTGTGTAGCCAGAGCTTCGGCTTCGAGCTCCTGGATCGCATGCTCGGCTATCGCTCGGGCGGCTGCGGCGGTTGCAGCAGCTGCTGCGAAGCGTCGTGCTGTGCGGCCGAGCCGACTTGCTGTGCCGCTGAGCCGACCTGCTGTGCTGCTGATCCCGGATGCTGCGCTGCCGAGCCCTCGTGCTGCGAAGCGCCGGCTTGCGACAGCTGCAACACCTGCAACAGCTGCAACAGCTGCTGCGGTCACAAGCACTGCGGTCTGTTCGGTGGTTTGAAGGGTCTGTTCGCTTGCCACAGCTGCAAGAAGAGCTGCTGTTGAACTTGTCGCAAGGTTGTGCATTCTTTGTCG
>CAMFLN010000469.1 GCA_945957305.1 uncultured Planctomycetaceae bacterium
GTCGACCATAGCGTACCGGTTCTCTCGGTCCGCGAGCCGGATGGCAAATTGCGCGCCGTCATCTTTGGCTATGCTTGCCATAACACGACGCTCGACTGGTACCGCTGGTGCGGTGATTACGCCGGCTTTGCCCAGGCCGAATTGGAAAGCCGTCACCCTGGCGTCACGGCCATGTTCTACACCAGTTGCGGCGCGGATCAGAATCCGTTGCCGCGGCGCAAGGTCGAACTGTGCCGGCAATATGGCCAAATGCTGGCCACGGCGGTCGACAACGCCCTCGCCGCAGTCGATCCCCCGCGAACGCTCGCGCCGGAATTGAAAACGGCGCTTGTCGAAGTGCCCCTGGAATTCGAGCGGAACACCACGCCTGAGGAGATTGAGCGGAATCTTACGGCCTCCGGCGTACGCGGTCGCTGGGCACGGCGTCTGAAGGCTCGCCAGGATCGTGGCGAGAAGTTTCCAACGAGCGTTCCGTACGCAGTTCAAGTGTGGCGCTTGGGGGAGCAACTGTGGATCGCGCTCACTGGCGAAGTCGTCGTGGACTACGCGCTGCGTTTCAAGCGTGAGTACGGTCCGCACACCTGGGTCACTTCCTACGCCCATGACCTGTTGGCGTACATCCCTTCGCACCGCGTGTGGGAAGAGGGGGGCTACGAAGGGGGCTCGCTGTACGAGTACGGATTGCCAGCAGAACGCTGGGCCGGCGACGTCGAAGATCGCATTTCGCGCACTGTAGCAGAACAAATCGATCGCACGAAACACTAGAAATGTTTAGCGGCAGCGCCGCCGGCGTCACTGCTCGCTCTCACTTCTTCGGCTTCATTGCCGCTTGCAGCGCATCCCACTGTTCGCTGGTCACTTCTTCCAGCGCGTTGAATTCCCCGGCGCCGCGCAGCCATTCGCCGCCGTCGATCGTCACGCAGGTTCCCGTGATGTAGGCGCTGTATTCACTGAGCAAATAGGCCGCCAGGTTGGCCAGCTCCTGGTGTTCGCCCAACCGGCCGAGCGGAATTCGCTTCTCCGAGGCAAACATGCCATCGAGCCCCGGCGGCATCAAACGGGACCAGGCTCCTTCAGTCGGAAAAGGTCCCGGGGCAATCACGTTCAAACGGATGCCGTACTTGCCCCACTCGGCCGCCAGCGAGCGAGTCATAATCAACACGCCCCCTTTGCCCATGGCCGAGGGCAGGACATAGCCCGATCCCGTCCAGGCATAGGTCGTGCCGATCGACAAGACACTGCCGGCGCGCCGGTCGGCAATCCAACGTTTCCCCAGCGCCAGTGTGCAGTTATAGGTCCCCTTGAGCACGATATCGACAACTGTATTCACGGCGTTATAGGAGAGGCGCTCCGTGGGGCAGATGAAATTGCCCGCCGCGTTGTTCAGCAAGCAGTCGACGGCGCCGAAGCGCTCAAAGGCCGCGCTCAAGAGCGCCTCGACTTGATCCGGCTGACGCACATCGCACGCCTGGCCCAGCACTTTGCCGCCGGTTTCTTGAGCAAGCTCGGCCGCGGCCTTCTCGATCACTTGCTGGCGGCGACCACAAATGACGAGGTTCGCGCCGAGCGTCAGCAAGTAGTGTCCGACTGACCGGCCCAGTCCCGTCCCTCCGCCAGTGATCACGACGGTTTTCCCGTCGAAAGTGCCTGGCTTGAGCATCCCATCAGTGTGCTTGACCGGAGACATGGCGAATCCTCGTTTGCGCTGCAGAAATTGGAGACTCGATCAGAGTTCACTCGCGTTTTGGCGAATCAGAGCTGACCGAACGAGAAGTGCGCCGTGATCATATCGCTCGTCCTGGGGAATCTCAATCAGCGTGGCGGCCGGAGAATCGCGGCGCTCCCCACGGCGACGAGCGCTGTCGCAAGCGGTATACTGGTTTCCTTACCGAACGGGTCAACCGCTTGTCAATTGCCGCGAGAATGTACGTCATGAGTGAAGCTTATTTGCTGGCCGGCTGCCGTACGCCGATCGGAAAACTGCTGGGAGGTTTGGCGAGCGTGCCGGCGCCAAAGCTGGGCGCTACCGTCGTCGCCGAAGCGCTGCGTCGCGCCGAGATTCCTGCCGATCGTGTCGAAGAAGTCATCATGGGCTGTGTCTTGCCCGCGGGCTTGGGCCAGGCGCCAGCGCGTCAGGCGGCGTTGTCGGCCGGTCTGCCTCCCACGGTCGGTGCTTTGACGATCAACAAAGTTTGCGGATCGGGGCTGAAGGCGGTGTCGCTGGCAGCGCAGGCGATTCGCGCGGGCGATGCACAATGCATCGTGGCCGGCGGCATGGAAAACATGACCCGCGCCCCGTTCCTGCTGACCGGAGCGCGCGAAGGTTGGAAATTCGGCAGCCAGACCGCGCTTGATTCGATGCAGCACGACGGCTTGTGGTGCGCCTTCGAGGACGTCGCCATGGGGGCCGAGGCCGACCATATCGCCGCCAGCCGGGGCGTCAGCCGGCACGATCAAGATTTGTTCGCAGTCGAAAGCCATCGTCGCACCGTGGCGGCCGCCGCGGCCGGAAAGTTCAACGATGAGATCGTGCCTGTCGTTGTTCCCTCGCGCAAGGGGGATGTGCGCATCGATCGGGACGAAGGGCCGCGTGCCGACACGGCGCTCGAAGCCCTGGCCCGCTTGCGGCCCTCTTTTGGCGCCGACGGCACGGTCACGGCTGGCAATGCCTCGCAAATTAGTGACGGCGCCGCCGCACTGGTCGTCGCCAGTGCCGAAGTGGCCCGTCACTCGCACGCCCCGATCAAGGCACGGATCGTCGCCTCGGCGACCAGCGGCGTTGCGCCGAAAGAGATCTTTATCGCGCCGGTCACGGCCATTGAAAAGGTTCTGCACAAGGCACGTATGTCGCTTGCCGACATCGACCTGGTCGAATTGAACGAAGCGTTCGCCGCACAATGCCTGGCGTGCATGCGACCGCTCGATTTGGGACCCGACAAGACCAACGTCAATGGCGGCGCCATTGCGCTGGGTCACCCGATCGGCGCCAGCGGCGCGCGTGTGCTGGTCACCTTGCTTTACGCCCTCGCGGACCGGGGGCTCAAGCGTGGTCTCGCGTCGTTGTGTCTGGGGGGTGGAAACGCCGTGGCCATGATTGTCGAGCGCGAGTAACGGCTCGTCACGCGGTATTTCATTGTTGCTCGCAGGGCGTCAAGCATGTCGCGCGTCCGCTTCGGACTGATCGGTTACGGGGCCTGGGGGAGCCACCACGCCCGCGCCATCAGCAGCGTCAGCGGCGCGGAGCTTGTCGCCATTTGCAGCCGAGGCGAGGCGAGTCGCGCTCGCGCCGCCGCGGACTATCCGCAAGCGGCCCTCTACGCCGACTTCCGCGAACTGCTGGCCCGGGGCGATCTCGACGCGGTCGATGTCGTGCTCCCGTCGCACTTGCACTACGAGGTCGCGAGCGCTGTGCTCGAGTCGGGCCGGCATTTGCTCCTCGAAAAGCCCATGACGCTTACCGTGCATGACGCAAGCAAGCTTATCGAGACTGCGGAGCGGCATTCGCTGCAACTCGCCGTGGGGCATGAACTGCGGCTGTCATCGCTGTGGGGGCATGTCAAGGAACTGGTCGACCGCGATGCGATCGGCGAGCCGCGCTATGCGTTAGTGGAATTGTGGCGTCGGCCGTATCGGTTGGGTTCGGACGGATGGCGGTACGATATCACCCGCGTGGGCAATTGGATTTTGGAAGAGCCGATCCACTTCTTCGATTTGGCGCGGTGGTATCTCGCCCGGCTCGGCGACCCGGTGTCGGTGTATGCTGCCGCGAGCAGCAAGCAATTGGATCATCCTGAGCTGCAAGACAACTTCACAGCGATCGTGCATTTCCCGCGCGGGGGCTACGCAACCATTTCGCAAACCCTGGCCGGTTGGGAGCATCATCAAACTGTGAAGTTGACTGGCACCCGCGGCGCTCTGCTCGCGCGGTGGAGCGGCGCCATGGATCGCACCTTCGAGCCCACCTTCAGCTTGCAAATGCTGCAAGGCGAGCGCGTCATCGACATCCCGATCGCCAAACCGAGCGGCGAGGTATACGAACTGGTCGACGAAGTCGCCGCCTTCGTTCAGGCCGTGCGCGCGGGGACGCCCGTCGCCTGTTCGGGTGCTGATGGTCGTTGGAGCGTCGCCCTGTGCCTGGCCGCGGCCGAGTCGTTGGTCACCGGCAGGCCCGTCAGTTTTT
>CAMFLN010000470.1 GCA_945957305.1 uncultured Planctomycetaceae bacterium
GCAAATCAGCATGTGCAGATCGCGACGAAGCTGGCCGCCACGGGCCTGCACGTATTGATCGAGAAGCCGTTGGCGACCACGACCGAGGGTGTCGATCGGCTGGCAACGATCGTTCGCGAGCAGAACCTGGTCGCCGCGGTAGCCTATGTCTATCGCTGTTTCCCGGCACTAGCAGCGATGCACGCGGCCTTGCTGAGCGGGAAGTTTGGACGCCCGGTCGAGTTGGTGGCTGTCAGCGGTCAGAATTTTCCAACCTACCGACCGGCTTACCGCGAAACATACTACGTCGATCATGCCACAGGCGGCGGGGCGATCCAGGACGCGCTCACCCATTTGCTCAATGCGGGCCAGTGGCTGGTGGGACCGATCGATCGACTGGTTGCCGATGCCGCGCACCGGGTGCTGGCCGGGGTCGACGTTGAGGACACCGTCCATCTGCTGGCTCGGCATGGCGCGGTGCTGGCCAGTTACAGCCTCAATCAGCATCAAGCCCCGAACGAAGTGACCCTGACGGTCATATGTCAGCGCGGAGCTGTTCGCTGGGAGTCGCACCAGCACCGTTGGCGGTGGATGATCCAGCCCGAAGAGCCCTGGCATGACGAAGTGCACGAGCCGCTCCCCAGAGACGCGGCGTTCATCGCACAGGCTCACGATTTCCTTGACGCGATCGAAGGCCGCTCTCCGCCGATTTGCTCATTGGACGAGGGGCTTCAAACCTTGCGAGTCAACCTCGCCGCGCTGGCGAGCGTTGAAGCGGGCGGATGGGAAACCGTGGGAGGCGATACTTGACGCGGATCTTTCTCTGCGGAAATTTGACGCCTGATGCTCGTGTGCAAGGAATCCCCTATCGAATGACATTGCCCCTCCTCCACGCGAACCGGTGAGTCGGATGAACGATACTCGACGCGCCCCCGAACCCACCGTGCAGCAATTGTTCGATCTGACCGGTCGTGTCGCGCTAGTCACGGGCGGCTGTGGGCACCTTGGCACGGCGATATGTCGCGCACTGGCCGAAGCGGGGGCGACTGTTGTAGTCACCAGCCGTGACGCGGAGCGCGCCCGAGAGTTTGCGCGCACTTTGCCCCAGGTCGGCGCCGCGCCACACGTCGGCATTGCGCTTGATCATATGCAGCCCGATTCTCTGGCGGCAAGCTTTCAGGACGCGGTGAGCGCGGCCGGCGCGGTTGATATCTTGGTCAACAACGGCCACGCTGCGAACGCCGCCGATTGGACAAGCGTCAGCGCCGCAGAGTTTTCCAGGCAACTTGATAACGCGACCGGCTATTTCGTGCTGTCCAAACTACTGCGCGACCACGCCGTCGAACGCCAAGTGCCGGCAAACATTGTGCTTGTCGGATCGATGTACGGCATTGTGGGCTCCTATCCAGACGCCTACGCCGGCATCTGCAGTGCGAGCCCCGTCGCATATCAGGCGCTGAAGGGGAGCATTATTCAAATGACGCGGCACTTGGCCGTGTATTGGGCCCCCGACCGTGTGCGAGTGAATTGTGTGAGTCCTGGCCCGTTCCCTGGCCCAAACGCTCCCGCTGAAATGATCGAGCGATTGACGGCCAAGTCGCCCATGGGACGCATGGGCAGGCCGGCGGAGCTCAAAGGGGCTATCGTGTTCCTGGCGTCACACGCGAGCAGCTACGTGACAGGACAGAACCTGATTGTCGACGGCGGCTGGACGGCGTGGTGAGTGGCGTAGCAGGCCGATAATCGCGTCGGCCGTTCTGTGAGTGCGAAATCAAATACTGTCGATACCTGGAAATGATCATGGCCGTGATTCCGCCAACCACTCGCGTACCACGCTCGATGAAGCTGTACCAGCGGGCCGTGCAGCGCATTCCCGGCGGCACTCAACTCGTCAGCCGCCGGCCGCAGCGCGTGGCCTATGGAATCTCACCGATCTATGCCGAGCGTGCGAGCGGCGCGCGGTTTTGGGACGTCGATGGCCTGGAGTACATCGATTGGATGAGCGGCATCGGGTCGATCTTGCTCGGTTATGCAGATCCCGTGGTTGACGAGACGGTACGCCAGCAAATCTCGCGCGGCACCATCTACGCCGTCAACCACGAGTTGGAGATCGAGCTTGCTGATGAGCTATGCCAGTCGATTCCGTGCGCTGAGATGGTGCGTTATGCCAAGTGCGGCGGCGAGGCATGCGCCATCGCGGTGCGCATTGCCCGGGGGGTCACAGGGCGCGACAAGGTTCTCTTCTGCGGCTATCACGGCTGGCACGACTGGTACGTGGCCGCGAATCTTGCCGAGGAAGCCAGCCTCGATGCGCACTTGTTTCCCGCTATCGAGCCGATCGGCGTACCGCGTGCACTTGCGGGCACGGCATGGCCGTTCGCTTACGGCGATGTAGCCGCGCTCGGTGAACTTCTTGATCAACGTCGCGGTGAAGTGGCAGCCGTGATCATGGAGCCGCTACGGTCCGAAATGCCGCCCGTCGGCTATCTGGCGGGTATCGCAAAGCTGGCTCGCGAGCATGGCGCGGTCTTCATTCTCGACGAGGTCTCCGCGGGCTTGCGCTTCGGCACCGGCGGAGCGCAGCAGTATCTCGGCGTGACGCCCGATATGGCGGTGTTTGCCAAATCCCTGTCCAACGGCTATCCGATGGCAGCCGTCGTGGGCACACGCGAGGTTATGGAGCCGGCTGCGAGGATGTTTATCTCCAGCACGTACTGGAGCGACACGATCGGCCTGCAGGCGGCGCTGACGACTATGCGCGAGGCGCGCCGCCGCGATGTGGCGAGTAACTTGTGGCGTTTCGGGGCAGAGCTAAAGCATCGCCTGAACAAGATCGCAGGAGAAGTCGGCCTCAATGTGCACTGCGCAGGCATCGACGTGCATCCGCATTTGCACTTTGCTGTGACTGATGCAAATCTCAAAAATCTGGTCACGACGCTCTACATCCAGGAAATGGCCAAGCGCGGCTGCCACGGTTATGCGTCGTTTTATCTGAACGCCGCACAGGGAGCTGCCGAACTAGAGCGGACGGTCGACGCCGCGCGCGAGGCATTCACGATCATCCGCGACGCGCTGGCCACAAACAGCGTCGAGCAGAAGCTAGAGTGTCCCATTCAGCACGATGCGTTTCGTCGCCTCGTGCGATGATGCGTCAGCGGAGCAAGACCAAATGTTCACTGTCGAAGACCAAGGCATCATATTCGACGCGGTGGGCCAGCCGCCAGAACGGCGGATCGCCTACTTCACTTCGCTGTGCGTGCTTCGCTCGGGCACGATCCTCTGCGGCTTCCAGAACGGGCCCGCGAAGCATGCGCCGACCAGCACCATCCGGCTGTGCCGGTCGGTGGATGAAGGGGGGACGTGGGCATTATTGCCCGCGGCGTTTGAAACACATTTTCACGGAGTTCCTGGATCGCTAGGTGCCGCGGAACTGGTCGAAGCGGCGCCCGGGCGATTGCTGCTGTTTGCCACCTGGTTTGATCGAAGTGACCCGCAGCGTCCCTTGTTCGACCCCGTGACCGAAGGGATTCTCAAATCGAAGCAACTTCTATCCGTTTCCGCCGACGACGGTCTGACTTGGACCACCTGGCGCGAGCTCTCGACCGGTGACCTCAAGGGTTGCGCTCTGACTGGTCCGATCGTGCGATGGAACGACGGCGCGATCGGTTTACCCTTCGAGAGCTTCAAGGAATACGACGACCCAGGTCCCGGGCGCCATGCCGCATGGCTTATGGTGTCGCGCGATCATGGCGTAACGTTCTCTGCCCCCTTGCGCGTTGCGCAACATCCCGAGAACAAGGTTTACTACTGGGATCAGCGACTCTGCCCGGGACCGCAGCGAGGCCAGTTCACCGCGCTCTTCTGGACGCACCATCTCACCGAGCAGCGCGACCTGGACGTCCACCTGCGGCACGGTGTCGTTACAGAAGAGGGAATCGACCTCTCTCCAATTGTGGCCACGAAGATTCCCGGGCAGATCGCGGCACCATGGCGATTGGAGGACGGTGGCCTATTGGCGTTCGTGGTTAGTCGCGGTCAACCGGGAACGATGACGTTATGGTGCTCGTCCGATAGCGGCGCAACCTGGCCGTCGGCGAATCGCGGCGTCGTTTACACTCACGACGAACGCGCCGCGATTACCCAAGGACGCGAGAACATTGACTTCAAAAAGTATTGGGAAGACATGGGCAAATGG